>NZ_PDDM01000018.1 GCF_002914585.1 Pseudanabaena sp. BC1403 | reverse complement strand
TTATACTCTGACCAGTTGCGGATCTGATATTGCTGTTTCATTTGTTACGGTTTCATCTCCTGATTAATATCTAATTTACCTTCCCCTACCCTTTTTATGCAACAACGCCTTTTCTAATGGTACTTTTGATACGACAATAGGAGAATTCAAAGACTGTCATAGTCCATACGATCGCATTACACAGCTACGCCCTTATGCGTTTGACCTCAAGGCTCAATGTCCTAACTGGCAAAACTTTATTTATGAAGCTATGGAGAGAGATAGCGATCGCGTAAATCTAATCCAAGCTATATT
The DNA here is from genome assembly GCF_002914585.1 of Pseudanabaena sp. BC1403. Classification (NCBI taxonomy): domain Bacteria; kingdom Bacillati; phylum Cyanobacteriota; class Cyanophyceae; order Pseudanabaenales; family Pseudanabaenaceae; genus Pseudanabaena; species Pseudanabaena sp. BC1403. Next base: position 110,737 of record NZ_PDDM01000018.1, on the reverse strand, counting down.
TCGCTATGCTGTATTACCAAGGCGAAGAGACAAAAAGGCAGAGATTGAGAAGTCCTTTGATTTCTTTGGGCAAAAGGGAACGGGTAAAGGTACTACTCTAGATGTTTTAACTAAGCTTGTTGGCTCTGAAAATGTTGGCTCTGCTAGTGTGGAAACTTTTAAAAATGCTGTGGGATTGGGACAATTGCTAGATAAGGATCTTGCTGTCGATTATGATGCGTCAGGTTTCTTGAGCAATATAGGGGCATATAACAAGGTTGTTAGCAATGAGCCTGTAGAAGTCAAAAAGCTATATCTAGATACTTGTACCGTTAGACTTGGTGTATTGGTCGTTAGAGCGTATAACGCTTTTATTAGTGTTCCTGATGGCTCTGAGGGACTAGATAGAAGGCTAACGGTTATTCCATTTAATCATCAGCCTGAGTCTGTCGATACTAACTTATCTCAAAAACTTGAGAGTGAACTATCAGGAATATTTGCTTGGTGTTACTCGATCTCTCATGAAGAGATGAAACGACGGATCATGACGGCTGGAGAGATTAGCGCGATCGCTGAAATGAGTATTGAACGCTTTGAAGCAAATAATCCTGAGTTTAGATTTTTAGTTGAGGTTTTCTCAGAAGGGAAAGACTCTATCAAGGCTAATGACTTCTATCAGAGTTATCGAGTATGGTGTAGCAGCAACCAACATCATCCCAAAAGCAACGTTAAATTTGCAAGTATTATCAAAACTTTGGGCTGTAACCGCAGTAACAAGATCGGCGGCTGCTTTTATTACACAATCCCTAGAATGTCTACTTTTGATATTCCTTCACATTTGGGGATAGTTAAGAGACAGTTAGGGGATGGTAAGCGAGACAGTTCAAACCTTGACTCAGTAAGCAATAGGGATAGTTGTAGACAGTTTGAATCTCAAAATCAAAAAGATATTGAACAGGTTCAAATAAAGTCTGAAGTTGAATATGTAGAGAGTATGCCCCCTAAACCATCTACAACTATCCCTAACGGTCTTTCAGTAAGGGATACAACTATCTCTCTACCATCCCCAGCTATATCTCCACCATCCCCAGCTATATCTCTACCATCCCCAGCTATATCTCTACCATCCCCAGCTATATCTCTACCATCCCTAGCTATATCAACCATCCCTAGTAAAGAGCCTTTGAAAATAGGCGATCGCGTTGTATGGATGGATGCAGTTATAACTCCAGCCTTACGAAAAGGTGTGTGGATTATTAAAGGAATACATGAGGACTACGCTGATATATACAAAGAGGATGATCATTCATTTAGTCGGAGAGTCGAGCAAAAAAAATTACAGAAATCAACGAATTAATGCTAATTACAGTAGGTAGCTAGGCATAATTAAATATAAAATGTTCGATTTTTGGAAATAAGCAGAAACTTTAAGCTGCATAAGCATATATTGGCGATGGTAGCTTGGGATAGGCTCGAAATACATGGCGGAATACAGCGATCGCTCTATCGTTGACATCATCCTCGGTGTAAGTGTCTACGGGCAATCCTGAATCATCACTGTAGAGAAAGTCATGAATTTTATTTTTGACGCGATCGCGGGTTGATTCTTTATCGCACCAGCGATCGACTTGGAGATCTTGCGCTTTGAGGGTTGCTAGCAATTCAACAGAGATTTGCTTAATGCGCTTAATTTCGTTAGGACTGAGATCGGGCTTTTGGAGCAAATCATAGATCGCTAGTGATTCCTCATCTAGACCTTCACGCATGGCACGGGTTTGTTCGGCATCAAGGGTTTGCGTAAAATCAAGTAAAGCGGCAAAAGTGACCTCGATCGCGACTCGATCTTTCTCACTGTTATAGTCAGCAACGATTTCTTCGTAATGCTTTTGAAAGTCAGTACGCAGGGGATTTTGATTTAGTAAGCGATTGAGTCGGCTTTCAATGGCTTGCTTGAGATTCTGAACAGTGGTGTTTTTGGTGGAACTACGCCAAAACTCGGCACGGAGGCGATCGAAATCAATACCACTGATATCAAAGATTGTATTGGAATCAGGATCTTCGTTAACTTGAACGCTGATCGCATCATTAATAACGGGCTGAAGTTGTCGCAGAATATCGGTAATGTCTACACGATCGCGATCCGATTCGAGGCTTTTATAGAGGACATTGATCGCGTCATAGTATTTTCGATAAGCATTGACACCTTGACTATTGATACAAGCTTTAAATTTATTCAAAACATCCCGACACATTATTTCTAGGCGTTTACGAGTTTGATCGTTTTCGTTGGCGGCTTCTTTGGCTGTGGCGATCGCTGCATTTTTAGCAAATCTTGTCTTGTCGATAATGTCGTCAAGGGAAGCATGGCGATCGCTTAAAAATACTTTTACTGCATCAATGGATTCAGCGAGATTTTCTAGCAGTTCTGACTCTGGCTTAGTAGGGTCGATATCTTCGTTATTATTTGGATTATCTTCCTGTCCCTTTACATATTCCTTGAGGGCAGCACGAAGGTTTTTGAGGATGCCGCAATAGTCCACAATTAAGCCGTTGGTTTTGCCTTCGTAGACACGATTTGCCCTAGCGATCGCTTGCATGAGGGTATGTGCTTTTAAGGGTTTGTCGAGATAGAGGGTCGAGAGGCTAGGGACATCAAACCCTGTGAGCCACATGGCACAGACAATAGCGATACGGAAGGGATGATCGGCGTTTTTAAAAGCAGATTCCACATCGAGGCTTTGACCATCAGCTAACTCAAACCCGTCTTTGATTAATTTGCGATAGGGCAAGATATCCAAACCCCATTTACGGAACTTTTCCATTTCGCCTTGTTCTTCACTGATGATGACAGCGCTCTGGGTTTCTTTCATCCATGCAATCTGTCGCCTTTGATAATTCTCATCTTGATCGCTAGGTGCAGACTTCAGATTTTTTTCTAACTGGAGGATATACTGCTGCCAGTATTTACCAATCAGTTGGTGCATTCGGATACAGGTGATCTTGTCTATGCAGATAAACATGGCTTTGCCAGATTCCCATGCTGTGGCATAGTGCTGTACAAAATCACGGGCGATCTGGTCTAGGCGTTTTTCGGCGGTGATGATGTGATAATCGCGTTTAAGTTCTTTTTGGAGGCGTTGCTCAACATCAACGTTATCTATTTCTAATTCTTCGACTTTTTTGGCAATGCGTTCATTCAAGTCTGTGGTTTCAACCTTTAGCTTTTCGCCGCGACTGTCGTAGTAAAGGGGAACAGTGGCTTTGTCATCAACGGCGCGTTGGAAATCATAGGTGGAAATATATCCGCCAAACACACGACGGGTAATGTCATCGTCAGAGAAAAGGGGCGTACCTGTAAACCCGATATAGCTTGCTTTGGGTAAAGCATTTCGCATATTTAGAGACAGCAAACCATATTGAGTACGATGTGCTTCATCGGAAATGACGATGATGTCGTCTCTCAGAGAATAGGCTTGATCGACTTGTTGATTAAACTTTTGAATGAGGGTGAACACATGGCTTTTTTGCAGGCTGAGTAATTGTTGAAGATGCTTACCACCGCTAGAACGACAGGGATCTTTGTCGTTATTGACGACACCACATCCTGCGAAGGTTTTGTAGATTTGTGAATCGAGATCATCGCGATCGCTACAGATCACAAAGGTAAAGTTTGCGCCTAATTTGCGGTGAATCTTGCGGGTGAAGAATACCATTGAGTAGCTTTTGCCTGAGCCTTGGGTATGCCAGAATACGCCAAGTTTGCCTTGTCTGTCTTGGCGATCGCGTACTGATTGAACGGCTTTGTTGACACCGAGATATTGATGGTTTTGAGCAACAATTTTAATAGTTTTACCAGAGGAGTCGTCAAAGAGGATAAAGTTCTCGAAGAGATCGAGAAAGTTGGTTTTGGTGCAGATCCCTTTAAGTAAGGTTTCCATATCGACAACGCCTTTGTCTTCTTCTTCTAGGCGTTTCCATTCGTGAAAATGCTCAAAGCGACTGGATAGAGAACCTATACGCGCATCAATGCCATTGCCTAAAACGATGAAAGCATTGTGATGAAAAAGGTGCGGAATCGTATCTTTATAGTCAGAAAAATTTTCTTCGTAGGCAGCCCGAATGTCTTTATTGATGTTTTTGAGTTCCATAAATAGCAGGGGGATGCCATTTACAAACCCCACAATATCAGCGCGGCGATGATAGAGATCGCCTTTGACCCAGAGTTCACGGACGGCTAGAAAATGATTGTTAGTGGGATTATCAAAGTCAAAGATTTTGAGGCGGCGTTTTTCGCGATCGCCTTTGGCATTAGTAAAAGTAACCTGTACACCATCTTTGAGGAGGTAGTATTTGTCGCGATTGGTGGCGAGTAGGGTTTGGGCGGTGCTGGTTTCGACTATTTGCCTGATTGCGTCTTGGTAGGCTGTTTCGGGGAGATTGGGGTTAAATTCTGTGAGTTTGGCGGATAGATAACGGGTGAGGATGACTTCGCGATCGCTGTCTCTGCCAAGTGTGCCATTTTTGCCAAAGGTTTCGTTGTTATAAGCATAGACAACATCCCAGCCAAGCTCGTCGCGCAGATATTCGGCGGTGGTTTGCTGTACGAGGGTGTCTTCGTTATATTTACTCATTGGCTATTTGTGGTTATTTGGAAATTTCTATCGAGCGCTATTTACTATTTTGCGCGATCGATATCGATCAGCGATCGATAAGCAAATAATAAGACTAGGGGTGTAAAACTGTTTTAGAGAGTGGTCTTTAGTGATTTTCACTTTAATAGTTATCGATCAAAATATCGATCAATATCAAGCAATATCGATCAAGTATCGATTACTTACCGATTAAATATCGATTAAATATCGTTTAATTGCTATTTGCAGTAAGTGAGTATCGTCTTCCTCGGTTTTCACCCTCAAAGTCTATAGTCTTGTCCTGTACCATTTTTTCTAGGGCGCGTTTAATCCGACTACGAAGTAATTCTGGGGCAATACGGTCTTGAATTGCGCTGATGCTTGATTTAGGATAGTGGCGTAAATCTTCCAGAATTAAGGCTTCTAGGCGATGGGGTTCGATTCTTTGTAATGTGGTTTTGATTCTTAGTTGGGTCGATCGCAATAGTTCGGGGTCGATGTAGTAACGAGTTGCTTGACCTTTGCCGCTTTGTTTGACTAATTCATAGTTGGTTAGTTTGCCTAACCAAGGGGCGATCGCGTGGTTGTCTTCGGGTAATGTTAGCAATTGACCCAGTTCACGGGCGTTCAGAGATTCATGCTGTGCAAGTAAGCAAAGGGTGATGCGTTCGCGTTGGGTTAATTGATACTGAGCGTCGATTTGGGCGATGAAGTCGATTACATCTTGTTTTAGGATTTGGCGATAGATGGTGACTTGGACGCGATCAAGTGCTTTACCTTCGCTAATTTCGGGTAGCGATCGCCCTTGAGATAGTAAGACCTCATAGATTTTGTCGAAGCCACTGCCTTCACGTTCCATAAATTTGAGGTCGTGAAATACCCGTGCGAGCTGCTCATTTCGTCTAACGGTTGTGTGCAGTATGTTTTGAGGTGTTACGCCTAGGGGTAATGTCCCTGCATTGACGATTTCGAGGCGATCGCGAAAGAGGTTAATAAAAATATCGCCGCGTTGGGTATAGGGACGGTGGACAAGGGCATTGACTAGTAGTTCGCGCACGACGGTTTCATCGTAGAGGGGGAGGGTTTGGCGAAATAAGCCGTCGGGTAGTTCGTAGCGTTCCCGAAAGTCGGGGATTTCTTGCCAGACGGTGGGAACGAGTTCTAGGGGGGATAGGGAGAAGTCATCCCATACCAGTTTGTTTACTTTGCGTTCTTGTTCGTCGTATTTGAGAAATTGAATGACGGGTGCTGTGCCGAGACGGGCGCGATCGCTTCTTTGTCCGATACATAAAATGCCTAAGTTCGTCAGCCATTCGCCTTCTGTGAGGGAGTAATGATCGAGCAGTTCGGCATCGGTTTTTTCTTTGACAGATGATTTGACGCGATCGGAGTTGCGGATATCTTGACAAAATTTTTGGGTTTTGGCGGTATCTATACGATCGCGTGGGACTTCTAGATTGGTGAGGGTTTCCCAAGGTGTGGCGGCGCGTTCGTTGAGTAGTCGTGAGACATCATCACCGAGTACGGGCTTGCAAGTGTCTGATATACGGATGTAGTAACGTCCATCGCTGGTTGAGGCGATGCTGTTGGATCGGGCGACGGTCAGCCGTATATATTCGCCGCCGTTTGTGGCGGTGTCGAGTTGAGGAGCGATCGCAACATTTACGGTGAGTTCACCGATGCGTTTTTGGATTTTTTCGCGCAACTCGACGGATATTTTTTGATCGGCGGGTGGTTCGGCGCTGTCGTCTTCAATGCCGATCGCAATGATGCCGCCTTTGGCATTGGCTAAACAAACACAGTCTTTTGCAAGTTCGCTCCAGTCTGCATTTTTTCCTGTGACAACTTTTAGGGATTTCTTTTCTAAAAATTGTGTTTCTGTTGAATATGACGATGGATTCATACGCTGATCGCTCCACTCATCAGTTTAGGAAGTAGAAGATCACGGGCTTGTTTTAGCTGTACATTCTGTTGTTCAAGTACTCTCATCTGAGAATAGATAGGATTAGCAACATCTAGAAAAAATTCTTGTAGTTTTTTGGGTGGACAAGAAAACTCGATACGATGCACATCATTTCGATTAAGTGTAGGAACCGCAGCACCACCATTATATTGTTCAAGTTTTAAACTTCTAAGCAAATACAAAGCTATTAGTGGTTCAACTAATTTAAACTCTTTCACCCAAAGTGTTGTATTTAGTGGCCAAAAATCTTCAGCAACATACATCACTGTCCCCAAAGATCCGCTTCGTCCTGTAACTACACATGGAGCCTTAACTTTGTATTGATCATGATATCCATTGATTCCAGTTGATGCGAAAACTGGATATCTCCCATTTTTTCTCTCTGCGGTAGGTAGATCGAATCCTCTCTGTAAAGTAAGTGCTTCTCCTAGTGAAATCTTAGACCATCCTTCAGGGATACCATCTACAATTTTGCTGTGTTTGTGACTGGGGAAGCGGAGATGGACAAACCATTCTTTATAGAGCAGATGCAGCGATCGCTCAAGCAACTGAATGCGCCGCCGATTATTTTCGATAAGATCATCATAATTGGATAGCGTAGTTGCTATTTTTGATTGAGTTTCTACATCTGGAGCGCTTACTGGAAGAGTATCTAATACATTTCGGTTTAAAGTGGGAACAGAAGCCCCTCCATTGAAATTTTCTAAATGTAGAGTTTGTAATTTGTAGTAAACAAATCTAGGAATATTTCCTTTAAAGTCCTTTACCCAGAGTGCTGTATTGTGCGGCCAGAAATCTTTTTCAATAAACTGTACTACTCCAAGTGTTCCAGATCTTCCTGTTACAACGCCTTGAGGAGTTACTTTTGATTCATTGTGATAGCCAATAATGCAATTTGATCCAAGGACAGGAACTTCTCCTTCTTTCATTTGAGTTTTTGTTAAATCAAACCCACGTTGTAACGTTATGAAATCTTTGAATAGTAACTTCTTCCAACTCATACCTCTAACTCCTTTAAATCCAGTCTCTCTAATTTTACTCACTTCACCCCATCAGGAAAAGCAGCACCAAAAACCTGCTCAACAGTAAACGGGCAAACTTCGGGCAGATCTACATCTAGGAGTTAAGTCTCTCTAAACTAAATGCCCAACTCTTTAAAATTCTGCGCGATCGCCGCCGCCAGATCCACCGCTTCAGCATTCAAACCCTCAAGCTCGATGTGAATATCTCGCAAAGTCTCCTCAAAATCAAAATCCTCATCCACCTCTTCAGGGGCAACACCCACATATCGCCCAGGGGTCAAACTCCAATCATTCGCCGCCAACTCAGCGCGATCGACCAGCTTCACCAAACCCTGCACATCGCCATACTTGCCATCAGGAAAACGATCCGTCAACCATACCGCCTGTTTATGAAAATAGCGCACCAGTTTTAACTGCTCCACCACCTCCTGTCGCGCCAAATCCGCCGCCTTGCGTTCCTTCGTGACATCTCGACTCGACCAGCGATCGCTATCCTTCGCCGCCTGTTCCTTTTCGCACCAGTCCATCACCCGACAGCCCAACTTATAAACGAGATCCGCTTGCTTCACCAAATCGCGGCTAGTTTCCGCAAGAGGAGCAAGACGAATTACCGCTTGATTTAGATCCGCATTAGTCCTAGCTGATTGTTTTTGCCATAACGCAACCTCGCGATCGCCATCCCCCCGAAATACTTCCACATCTTTAATTAAAGTCGTCAAACTCTCCTCAAACTCTGCCATCGGTGAGGATTCATCTTTTAGTTTTTCTACAAACAGAGTCATCTTGTCTCGAAATAAAGCGATCGCCTTCGTATAACCATCAACCGACTCAAAACAACCATTGACAGCGCTTAAAGTGCGATCGAGATAATCCCGCACTAGTTTAAGAAACTTCTCCTCCTGTCCTCGATATAGCCACACGATCGCCAACAGATTTTGTAACTGCTCAGGACTAAAATCATAGATTTTGCGCGTTACTTTGCGGTAGATATTCCGCGCATCCAACATCAGCACATGATCTTTATGTTGGGGCAACTTTGCCCGATTAAAAAACCACAACTCACAAGGCACAGTGCGCGTATAGAAAAAATTCGAGCGAATCGCTACCATCATTTCCACATCACCCGTCCCGATCAGCTTCCCTCGCACCGTTGCCTCAGTTCCACCCGCACTCGAAGCCTGAGACGACATGACAAATCCTGCTCTGCCGCGATCGGTCAAATAGCTATAAAAATAGGTAATCCAGAGATAGTTACCATTAGAAATCTTCTTGTTTTTGTTGACACTTGGCAAACCAAACAACAAACGCGGATCGTTTTTGACCTTCTCCTCATCCACCTCATCCACATTAAAAGGCGGATTTGCCATCACAAAATCAGCCTTCCCCAACAACTCATGGGGATCTTCGTAGTAAGTAATCGCCTTTTGCATATCCCCCTCCAAACCATGCACCGCCAAATTCATCTTGGCAAGCCGAATCGTGGTGGGATTTTTCTCCAAACCTTTAAAGGTTAACGAGTGCGGATTACCCTGTCGATCTTCCAGAAAATGAGCGCTCTGGACAAACATCCCCCCAGAACCACAGGCAGGGTCGAGCAAAATACCGCGATCGGGTTCTAAAACATTGGCAATCAACGAAACCAAAGAAACAGGCGTAAAAAACTCACCATTATCATGGGCTTTCAGATCCGCAAACTGTGTCAAAAAATATTCATAGATCCGCCCGAACACATCCCCCTTAACCTGCTTCAACTCCTCAGGATTCAGCGCTCTGAGCAATTGCCCCAAAACCTCATTATCCAGTTCTTGATATTCTTGCTTCGGCAGTTCACCCTTCAGCGTGGTGTAGTCCGCCTCAATCGACTCCATCGCCTCAATGACAGCCTTAGCCCGATCGCGATCGTCCCCAAGCGCTACCAAATAATCAAACTGTGCCTCTGGTCGTAAAAAGATCGCACTCCTCTGTGAAAAATCTTCTTTCTTGAGTTCGCGCACCTTACCACCCCGTTTCGGCAAGTTAGCAATAATCTCATCCTTAACTGCCAAATAACGGCTATAGGCATGACGCAGGAAGATCAACCCCATTACAGGCATGAAATACTCATTACTGGCATAGTTGGAGTTAGACCGCAACGTGTCAGCAGCACCCCACAGGCGCTTTTCAATTGCCTCAATATGTTCGAGTTGCCCCATATTTAACTCTATAATTTACCGACATTAGCTTGACTAGCCTCTAGCATAACCATCACTAAACCCATTCGATCAGCGATCGAGAAATCATTATGACTTTGATTAACCGTAGATCCAAACAATTACAGGAGATGCCCTGTAAGAGTCCTTGAGATGTTTTTCCCAAGACCTATGGCGATCGAAAAAGCGGTAGAGACACTTGCTAGTGAAGGTGTACTAAGTGAGTCTCAACTTAAAAAGATCGTTACAATCATCGAAGAAACACAAACCAAAATAAAAGAAGTACTCAGCCACAAATAAAAACAGATATATAGCAGTTTGACTATCAAATGACTATCATAAGAGATACAAAAATCTCTAATCCAGTCTAGCAAATACTTTCAGTCTAACTAGTCACAGACTCATAATCGTTGATATGTCGGTTCGATTCCGACACCTTGGATTTAAGCAGCGTAACCTTCTTATAGGGAATGCGCACTTTGGATAGTATCGAAATACTTGGTGGAATGCAGCATCGGCTTTGTATTTTAGCTATGTATAGCTACAGTAACTTGTCTGAGGACAAATCAAAACCTAAGAATTGATTGGCGGCGCTTCGCGCCGCCAATCAATTCTTAGGTTTTATGTCCTAGTAAACTTGGCGACAGCTATACCTGTGCGGAATACATCACCTAAACCTATAGGTTTGCGACCCTATGGGTTTAGGTTTGCAATTAATTATGTCCTTCTACTTAATTAAGCATTCAGTTAAAATTTGAATCATGTTTATCTGAAATATTGGCAAAACCCTTGAAAAAGTTTAGTTATAAGATTTTAATTACCATCACCGCGATCGCTTCTAACATCGCACTGGGTTTCGCCATATCGACAATTGCGATCGCTAAATCCGCGATCGCACAAAATTCCCTTCCTAAAACACCTGAACGCTCAGAAGATTGCGAAATCCTGATCGTGGGTGGTGGTGTGGCAGGTACAGCAACTGCCTACGAAGGACTACTAGCAGGACGTACCGTCTGTATGACAGAAATTACAGATTGGGTGGGTGGACAGATTACCTCTCAAGGCACTTCAGCATTAGATGAAGCCAAAAAACAGCGCAATCTTTGGTTTTTCCCCAAAGGATATACAGAATTTCGGAAGCGAATTGAACAGAATTACGGGAAGTTGAATGCGGGAGATTGTTGGGTAAGTGTGTCTTGTTTTATTCCCAATACCGCGCAGCAAATACTAGTGGACATGTTGCAGGAAGCAGCCCAAAAAGGTAATGGCAAGTTGAAATGGTTTCCGAATACCGTAATTAAGAAGCTGGAAATGAGTGCGGACGGGAAACTGATCGATGGCGCGATCGCAATCCAACATAGCCCTGCGCCAAATACGCCACCACTAAATACAGAACCACTTTCACAAATTATTGACGACGCATATCGCTACGAAAATTCGCCACGCTTACAAAAACAAATTATTCGCTTTGTGCCTTTAGCTAATGAAAAGACCCAGCAGCAAAAGCGCCCAAGTGATTGGTTTGTGATTGACTCCACCGAAACAGGGGAAATCATTGCTCTAGCGGATGTTCCCTATCGCTTGGGCATCGATCCGCGATCGCATCTCAATCCATCTTCCCCAGTAACTACAAATGATGCTTATTGCACGCAGGGGTTTACCTATACCTTTGCAATGGAGCAAACCCAAGAAGTACAACCGCAAAAGAAGCCCGAATCTTACGATCGCTACCAGCCCTACTATGGGTCTGACCCAAAGCCCAATCTTGCCAACTTTGATACGATCTTCACCTATCGCCGTATTTGGAGCGCTGAATCAGAAAGCCCTAAAAAAAATGCCTTTGGTGTTTCCGCCATGAAAACGGGTGATATCTCCATGCAGAACTGGGTATGGGGCAATGACTATCGCCCTGGAACAGACAAGGATAATCTCATTTATTCTCAAGCGCAATTGCAGCGATCGGGGCAACTAGAGCCAAATGGATGGATGGGTGGCTTACGAACAGAAACCCTTAAAAGTGGTGAAGAAATCGCGCTTGGATTCTATTATTGGCTAGTAGCAGGAACAACGGATTCACAACAAAAAACTGATTGGAAAAAGCCATTTCCTAATCACCGTTTACTAACGGGCTTTGACTCGCCAATGGGGACTTTACATGGGTTGTCCAAATACCCATATATTCGTGAATCAAGGCGGATCATCGGTCGTCCTTCCTATGGCTATCCTGAAGGATTTAGCATGTCGGAAATTGATGTCTCACAGGTTGATTTTAGTACTGATCTTTACCAAAATAAACTTTCAGAATCAACCTACCGTAGCTTATGGAAAGCCTTGTCAGGACTAGACGCAGCTAGCACTATTAGAAATAACATTGAGCCGAATAAAATTTCTCGTCGTACCCGTTCGACGATTTATCCTGATGCGATCGGCATTGCTCAATATTATCTAGACTTCCATCCTTGCTTGAGTGAATATCCAGTTGAGAAAGCGGGAAATACTGAACGGGCTGGAGTCCGTAATGGTCATGGACCAGCATTTCCAGGACAAATCCCATTGCGATCGCTAATTCCTCAAAAAATCGACAATCTGATCGTGTCTGGGAAAAATATCGCCTTTAGCTATATCGTCGCCGCAGGATATCGTGTCCATTCCTATGAGTGGTCTGTAGGAGCCGCCGCAGGTACAACTGCTGATTTTGCTCTGTCTGAAGGAATTCTCCCTTACCAGTTAGTTGAGGATTTACCAAGGGTAAGCCCACAACTTACGCAATTGCAGCAAATGTTAGTAAAAAACAATAATGCGATCGCATTCCCCGACACTTCTATTTTTAACCTCAATTGGAGTGATTGGAAAATCTGGTAAAACCCAAAAAAGAAAAAAGCGTCCGCGATGCGGACGCTTTTTTCTTTTTTGGGTTTATAGAGCTTTGCGCTCAAGCCAAAAATCATACATCGCTAATTGAAGGAGCAAAAGCCAGATCATGAGAATATTGACGGATTAAATCAATATCTGAGATTTTCCAGACTCTAACATCTTGACAATGATGTCCAACTAATAGCCCCCATAGCTTTCCATGTGTTAAAACAGGTGCAACTAAATTTGCTCGCACTTGCATACCTCGCAAAAAATCTTGATGACAAGCACTAATAGGAGCTTTCTCAATATCTTCAGTAGCCTGAACACGTCCTTCCAAATAAAGCTCGGCATAATCGGCATTGAAGCAATCATCGGGACCAGTTGACCCAATGATCGAATATTGAGGCTCACTGATCGCTTCAAAGGTTACTTGTCCTTTCCATTTCGTGTAGAAGTAGTACAAAACCACACGATCAACATTAAGATTCTCTCTGAGCTTGTGTAGAGCGTCACTAACGACTTGATCTTGTTGTAACTTATTGGTGATGCGACTTAAAACTGAACTCAAATCGCGATTGGCAAGATTCATTATGGCAATAGAAATGGTTACATCTGTATTCAAAGACGGGCAAAGACACAAATCAGTGACTGATCTGATATAAAACAACCGATGATCGTTATTTTAGTCTATTTACTTAATCACGAGTCCCAAATTGCCTAAAGAATATCGAGCCACAGGAGTAAATCTTAAGGGAATGCCCTTGGGTGAACATGATCGCCTATTAACCATTCTCACCAAAGAACATGGCTTGATCAGAGCTGTCGCCGCAGGAGCACGAAAACATCGCTCAGCAATGGCAGGTCGATCAGGCTTATTTGTGGTCAATGATTTGCAGATTTCTGTAGGGCGCAATATGGATCGTATTAAACATGCTGAAGTTTTGCAATCTTTTGTGGGTTTGGGGAAAACTCTAGCTAAGCTTACCGCCGCCCAATATTTATCGGAACTTGCCCTAATGCAAGCATTATCAGCCCAGCCCCAAGAAGAACTATTCTTAGTGCTAATTGAGCATCTAAACCGTATTCAGGATGCTGAAAATCAAAATGTTTTGGCGCATTTGAATCATGGAACATACCATTTGCTGGCGATCGCAGGATTTGCGCCCCAAGTACATAGCTGTTGCATCAGTCAAAGCCCAGTTATAGCCAATCGCGAGCAGCAAAAATGGAAAGCAGGCTTTAGCATTGTCGGCGGTGGAGTCATCAACCTTGAAATAACCGATCTTGCTAGTGACGGTAATCCGAACTCTGATAGCGCTGAATCAAGCATGAGTGAAGCTATACACAATCGCATCAGTCACTACCTCACAGCGTCTGAACTTCTTGCTATGCAAGAACTTGCCCAGACTGATTTAGCAGATAATATTTTAGAAACGAATACATCAGATTGGCTTGCAGTTGAAAGATTGTTACGAGCATATGCACAGTATCATTTTGATAGACCAATCCAGTCTTCGGCTCTGATTGATAACTGTTTTTTTAACATATGACCCATTTATTCGATCCGCCTACACCAAATCTGCCAGAGATTCCCGATCCCAACCATGCTGATACTCATGCGAACAATGGCAATAAAGTAGGAACTCCTGAATTACCAACCGATGCATTACCAGCCGATTCTGCTGATTCTAAGTCAGTTCTTCGCAATCCTAATTTTTTATCACTGTGGACAGGGCAGGTCTTTTCGCAGATCGCAGACAAAATCTTTTTAGTACTCGTAATTGCGATCGTTTCTACACAATTTCAGCACGAGGGCGAAACGATTAGCGGTTGGGTCTCCGCAGTCATGGTGTCATTCACAATTCCCGCGATTTTGTTTGGATCGATCGCAGGCGTATATGTGGATCGTTGGAATAAAAAAACAGTTTTAGTTAGTTCTAATATTCTGCGCGGACTATTGGTTCTCAGTATTCCCCTGCTACTCTGGGTTACCAAAAATAGTGTGTTACCTTGGGGCGCACCGACTGGCTTTTGGGGGTTACTATGCATTACTTTTCTGGTCTCCACCTTCACGCAGTTTTTCACGCCAGCCGAACAATCAGCGATTACGCTCGTAGTCGAGAAACCAAAGTTATTGTCAGCGAATTCTCTCTACACAACCACGATCATGGGGGCGTTGATTTTAGGATTTGCCCTTGGCGAACCACTTTTAGCCCTATCCGATCATCTTTGGCATAATGTCGGTCAAGAGATCCTCGTTGGCGGCAGTTATTTAGTCGCAGGGATTATCTTAATTCTATTGAAAACAGGCGAAACTAAGGAAGACTTACATCGTGATAGTTTTCACCTCTGGAATGACATCAAAGAGGGTTTGCAATATCTCAATCATAAAAAGACTTCACTATCGGCACTAATTCAATTAATTTGTACCTTTTCAATTATTGCGGCGCTGACAGTCCTAGCGGTACGCTTAGCCGAAGTGATGCCCGAAATTAAATCGGAGCAGTTTGGATTTTTATTGGCGGTAGCCAGTTTGGGGATGGCGATTGGTGCAGGAATTGTCGCAAAACTAGGCGATCGCTGTAGCCGTCAAATGCTTTCTTTAATTGGCTCCCTTGGGATGTCAGCATTTTTGGGGATGTTGGCGATTTTTAGCGATCGCTTTGGATTGGGACTAATTGCGATCGCGGGTACGGGGATTTTTGCAGGATTATGCGTAATTCCTATGCAGACAGTAATTCAAGAAGAAACGCCTGAAGATATGCGCGGCAAGGTCTTCGGCTTACAAAATAATGCCGTGAATATTGCGCTTAGTTTACCCCTATCAGTGGCTGGGATTGCCGAATCCTATTTTGGATTGCAGAAGGTGATTTTTGCACTGAGTGCGATCGCGATCGCTACGGGCATTCTCACTTGGTACATTGCCCGTCAATTAGTCGAATCATAAAAAGATCATGTCTACAGTCACTTGTCTTAAGACATAAAAAACCTAAGAATTGATTGGCAGCGCGAAGCGCCGCCAATCAATTCTTAGGTTTTATGTCCTTACACTTGGCGAAAGCTATAAAACCCTTTCTGGTTTTTGTGAATTGGTATCACTCCTTGATGCGACCATGACAAACCCAAATTTTTTCGGCACCATGAGGCGCTAGCCAGTTATCAATGCACCACCCCTTATTTGCTAGCTGTAATTCTCATTTTTGTGGCTGACTTTCAAAAAACCAATTTTTGGTTTTCCAGCGCCGTAGGTGCTGGAAAACCAAAAATTGGTTTCATAATGAGAGTTGCTACTTTGCTGGCACAGAACGTACAAGAACAAAAAAAACGATCTAAAATTTTGTGTTATACCAATTCACAAAAATATAGTCACACTTTTGTGAGTTGAAAAGCAAATCCAGCAAGGGTTTTAAAAAGACAAAATGGCTATGTCATTTTGTGAATTGGTATTAGAAACCATTTAAGAATTACTTTCTGCGGTCAAAAGCTCTAAGAGATCCCCCTCAATCCCCCTTAAAAAGGGGGAAGAATTTAATTCTCCCCCCTTTTTAAGGGGGGCTGGGGGGGATCTAGACAATTCTTAAATGGATTCTTAAGACAAACAAGGGACTCAAGCATAGATCTCCAATTAATCCTACATTATGTCAAATCTAGAATTCCTTCATGCTTGTAACGCCAGTTTTTCCATCTGTTTACAAAAAGAAGCATCGTACTATATAGATTTAGCTCCTGCAAGAGGAGAAAACGTAGTGAAGCGAATGCGAAGAGCGATCGCCTTATCCCCGAATAAACCCACCTATCAATTACTTTCAGGACATATTGGTAGTGGCAAATCAACGGAACTCCTAAGATTAAAATTTGAGTTAGAGCAGCAAGGCTTTGCAGTAATTTATTGTGCAGTTGACCAGCATCTACAACTCCATGAAGTTGGCTTAGCAGAGCTTTGGCTAGTAATTCTGAAATTGATTTTGCAACAATTAGAGAGCAAAGGAGATTCAATATCCCTAACCTATTTGCCCAATGCGATCGCGGAAATCGAAAAATGGATGAGGATAATTCCATCTATTAACATCACAACCTCTGGGCAACGCTTACAAAGAATTTTACAAACCTTACAAGATAACGGTCAAAATCGCCGCCAGTTGCACCGCCATATGGAAACACGGCTTACCAACTTACTAATTGTGGCGATCGAAGAAGTGACTGGAGTCGCAGTCGATCGTATTAAACAAACTGGAAAAAAAGGATTAGTGATTTTAGTAGATAACCTTGATCGGCTATCCATTGAGCAGTCCGATCAAATTTTTGGTAAAGGTAGTAAATATTTACGTCAATTTCAATGCCACACTATCTATACTTTGCAACTGCTGGCGATCACTCATCTCAGTGAGCAGTTACAGCCCAAGGGGACTGCCCCGATTGTCTTGCCGAATTTACAGCTATGCGATCGCAATAATGTTGTTAATCCTGAAAGTTTAAACCTACTGCGTCAAGTTGTTTTAGCAAGGATGTTGCCAAATATTGCCCCCGAACTCAGGCTAGATCAAGTTACCGATTGCTTTGAGAATCTAGAAACCCTTGATCGCCTATGTCTAGCTAGCCGTGGTCATCTACCATATTTACTATCCCTACTGCAAGGTTGTTTGCAATCGCAAGATCCACCAATCCGTCTTGAGCTGCTCAACCAAGTCTTGGATAGCGATCGCACTACTCGACTATCAACAATTAGAGATCGCGATCGGCAAGCTTTACACGAATGTGTGACTAGTGATTATGCACTCACACCTGAAACAATCAATTTGTGTCGTCGCCTCTTACTTTTTGCTCATCATGATAATCAGGGCTACTGGTTTAGCAGTCCCTTTATATAGCTGTCGCCAAATTTCCTAGCTATCTCTTATACCAATACACAAAAGTGTGACAACACTTCTGTGTATTAAAAACCAACCTCTGTAAGGGTTTTTAATACACAAAATGGCGTAGCCATTTTGTGTTTTGGTATTAGATGTGTTGTGACCGTACAAAAAAAGAAAGTGTTGTGAAATAACACTTTCCTTTCTTCATAGGGTTATTTAGGCTGTGACTAGTTGTTCAGCTTGTTTGGTGAGACGATCAAAAGTTGCGCGCATCTTCAGACCCACGATAATTTGTAACAAGCCAGTACCGTTATTAGAACCTGGATAATCTGGGTGTTTGCGTAACAACTCTGTCAGTTCACCGTAATACTTAGTATCTATACTGCTGAGATGACTTTCGATATAGACCATCTCGTCAAGGCGATCGAATTGTCCATCGATCTCCAAAATGCTCGCAGGCTGACCAAGCCAGCTATCTGGTCCCGAAAATAGCTTAATACCTGGATAAGAGCAGGTTAGCTTCGTGCCACAAGGGATCCAAGAAATTGTGGAACCTTCATCAAATAGGTAAGCTGGCTCAATACCCTCAACACCACTGCGTTGAACTAAGCGTACCCGCAATACTTTCCGCTCAGTATCATTAGCAATCAGATTAGTGGGTAGGATTTGGATGACCACATCAGCATGGGCTT
Source organism: Pseudanabaena sp. BC1403 (assembly GCF_002914585.1). Taxonomy (NCBI): domain Bacteria; kingdom Bacillati; phylum Cyanobacteriota; class Cyanophyceae; order Pseudanabaenales; family Pseudanabaenaceae; genus Pseudanabaena; species Pseudanabaena sp. BC1403. Next base: position 92,552 of record NZ_PDDM01000018.1, on the reverse strand, counting down.
TTTGAGGATCAATGTATGCCTCAAAGTCTGGTCTACGAGATTCGATCGCTTGCATGACATCAGCAAGGGTATGACCACGCTCAGCCATATCACGCTGAATCTTCCAAGCAATTTTGACTTCATCACTGAGATCAAGATAAATGCTGAAATCTAGCAGCCCACGCACGCGCTCGTCATAAATCGGATGCAAGCCTTCGATCACAATTACCTTATTAGGCTGAACCAATTCAGGAGGATCAAGTAGACCTGTCTCATGGTTGTAAATCGGTTTCATGATCGATTTGCCTTCCTTGAGGGCTTTGACCTGCTCATACATCAAGTCAAAATTATTGGCACGAGGATCAAGCGCAGTAATTCCCGTTTGTTTACGTTGTTTGCGATCTAGGCTGTGATAGTCATCCAGACAAATCACGGTCATAAATTCTTCGCCGAACAAGTCATTTAATCTGCGTAAAAATGTGGACTTGCCACAGCCAGAGTCTCCTGCAACTCCGATCACAACAACGCGGTTGGGCTTACTGCTCATAATTCTGAACCAATCCTTATAAAAATGTATTTATTATTACTTCTTTCCCAACCTCCAATCTACCAAAACAATGATCTACGTACAAGTTTAATTTTGATTTGATTTTAATAATTAATGTTGTTTATGAATTTAAAGCAAAAACAACAGGTAAATTATTATCTTTAGCTTCGTTAAAACATTATAGCGATCGCCGTTATGCAAGTAATACCATCAATATCTAAACTGAGATATTCAAAAAAAATCACCGACTTTTTTAAATATTTCTTAAGTGCTTTACTGCTGCTGACTAGTTTTCATTTTTTTGCCTATGGTAATAATTCCGAAGCGATCATTCAGCCTAAATGGACTGCTAATTTAGAAGCGATCGCTAAACCCGTCGCTACTAATAAGCAATTATTTGTCATCAATAAGATTAAGACGCAGTTCAGCGATTTAAAGATTAATGAAGGTATTCCCTCAGAACTGGTTGCCCTTGATATTGCTTCAGGAAAAGTGCTATGGCAGAAAAAACTACCACCATCTCAGCCGATTGCTCGTCACCAGTTATTTTTAGACAATGGAACTATTTATGTTAGTCATGCCAATGGACTTGTAGGATTTAAACCTGAAACTGGCTCTCCCACCGTATCGTTTAAGTATACAGAAGATGTTCATGAACGCACTAGCGATCGCACGATGGGAATATATCAGGATATAGCTGTGTATGGTGATTCTCGGTCACTCCAAAATCATGACTACAAAAGCACTTACCGCATTGAGGTATTTGGTATCAGTAAAGATAAAACTCTCTGGTCATACAAACCCAATATTGACGGAATGATTGGTATTTCTGTAGCCCATGATTCTATCGAACCCGTCGTCCAGAATGGTCTGTTATTTTTACCTAGTTTTAATGACACTCCATCAGGACGCATCGAACAATTTACAGTGATTGATGTGACATCAGGTAAAGTTCTTTGGAAATGGGAAGCGCCTCAAAAGCCTGATGGCTTATGGTCAACAAAGATTTTCGGAGATACGATCTATACTTCCGTCTTTGGCAATAGTGATATGCAACCATCAGGACGCATTAGTGCGATCGACCTTAAAACAGGTAAGGAAAAATGGTCATATGTTGCCACTGGAAAAGTCAAAACTGTGAGCGATCGCGAAGTCTTTGTTTGGCAATCTGAAGGTAATGCTGGCAATAATTTTGTAGTACTAGACAAGGAAACGGGCGGATTTTTACGCAAATTTAAACTTCCTCGTGTCTACGATACTGAACCTAAAAATTTAACTTGGTCAGATGGTCTGATTTACGCGCCTGATATGGAAATCAAAAATGCAACCTTTGGCTTTTATGGTTCTGCCGATAACAATAGCTGGGTAAGTGCATTTGACGATAAATCTGGCAAATTGGTATGGAGAACACCAACTTTACTCAATAGCCATATCTATCATGCACCTATCATTAGTAAAGCATCATCCCCAAAACGTTTGATTTTTGCTAGCAACTTCCTAAAAGATGATGGCAATAGCAAAGTACAAGCCTTTTCAATTCCCTAAAGTATAAGAAAGTGACTAGCAATTCTCATTATGCAACCGATTTTGGTGTTTCCAGCGCCGAAGGCGCTGGAAACACCAAAATCGGTTGTTTGAAAGCCCGCCGTTGGCGGGCTTTCAAACAACCGATGTTTATAATGAGAATTGATGGAAAGTGGCACAAAGTTCTGCTTTCTTATACTTTACTGCTGAGAATATCTCGTCTTAGAGCATTTTGAAAATTTTCTAAATGGGATTTATGTTGTGGGAGCCATGCATTGCCCGTCTCTGTGCTCATTGGTGGTAGGACATCATAAATTGGCTCCTGCAAAAAATAAGTTTCTTTCAATTGCATTAACCATGCGGATTGACCTTTATCTTCTACCCTTGATTGGAGATCGATCAAGCTAGTTGGAGCAATATCGAGATGTTGATCTAGCTCAAAATCTACATCTAAATTTTGGCGATCGCAGGGAAATATCGAAGCGATCGTGGCTAGTCCTTGGATCGCAAAAGCAGGAAAAGTATCAGCATCAAAGCCAAACTCATCCATAAGTTGCTTGCAAATATAGGCTGATTCGGCATTGTCAGGATAGCCAAGGGAATGGATCAACACTCTCCCCCCGATAGAAGTCTTGATAAACTCAGGCGGATTGAAAACAACTAAGGTTGTGTAAACCCTTGCTAAGTAACAAACTGCTTCTTCGGGACATAAGGAAATCGCTACGGTTATCGCTGCTCGATCAAGCATGAGGTCAAAATACAAGTACTTTTGATGTTTAAGTTGATCAGCATACAACGATTCTAGTGTTTGCGCTTTGCTGCAAATGACTTAATCTTGTTTATCGGATTTACCGCACTTTGCGATCAAACCTGAACCAATAAATTTTTTGAAAGTGTTGCTTCGCAACACTTTCAAAAAATTTATTGGTTCATTTAAACTTCAGTAAGAAAATCGTTGTACTGACTGACTAGTTCTTTGACGGAAAGCTCAAAAAGTTGTTGCCCATGTTCAACAGTTGCTAAAGCTGGATTTGACCCCATACGACCATCGGGATAACGTTTGCGAAATTCTTCGGGACTATAAATGCGGCTATCTTTATTGACGGATTCGCTAAGCGGGACATTTTTAATCGAGTCAGGATAAAGATACATCGTGACAGCAACTTCACTGGGCGTAGCGTGATAGCCCTCTTGATTGCCATAAAGCTCTCTGACAAGCTTATACATGTCATTACTTGCCCACCAGTTGCCTAGACGACAACGTACATCGGGTAGTTCGTTATAAATCTCCGTAAAGGCAGTTTTGAGAACGGCAATATTGCCACCATGCCCATTCAGAAAAAAGAAGCGTTTGAATCCATGCTTGGCAAGCGATCGCACGACATCATGAATTACTAAGGTCAGCGTAGAAGGCTTGAGGCTAATTGTGCCTGCAAACCCTGTGTGATGCTCTGCCATGCCAAGCGTAAGGGTGGAAGTAACTAAAGCATCAGCTTTTTCGCCAACGGCACAGGCGATCGCTTCCGCACAAATAAAATCTGTGCCGATTAATCCTGTGGGGCCATGCTGCTCAGTGGAGCCGATGGGAATAATTACAGCCTGCGATCGCTGTAAATAAGTCTCGACTTCTTGCCATGTTGATAGGTGTAGCAGCATAGATTTTATCTTTTAGTTCTGAATCTAATTATTACAGCGCTTTGTGCTCAAACCAAAACCAAGAGATTTTTTGAAAGTGTTGCTTTGCAACACTTTCAAAAAATCTCTTGTGGTTCAATATAGGTTGTAAAAGTACCGCCTATATTGTTGTCTGGATTCTAATCATTTGCTCAGCGGCGGCAGCGATGATCGGACGTGAGAAGAAATAGCCTTGAGCATACTCACAGCCTAATTGTTTCAACATAGACATTTGCTCATGGGTCTCTACGCCTTCGGCAACTACATTCATATCTAGGGCATGGGCAAGAATGATAATCGTGCGGATAATTTCAAAATTCTGGCCACCAAGGCTCATCTGTTCGACAAAAGTGCGATCAATTTTGAGCGTATTTACGGGAAAGCGATGCAAATAACTAAGAGAAGAGTAGCCCTGTCCAAAATCATCAATACTTAGTTGGATATTTCGCGCACGTAATTGTTCTAATTTCGCGATCGTTTCTTCACCTTGATCCATCATTGAGCTTTCGGTGATTTCTAGTCGGATGGTGCTGCCATCAATTCCTGTTGTCGCTAACACCCGATCTAGTTTTTCTAAAAGATTTTTTTCGCGTATTTGTTGGCAAGTAAGATTAATGCTCATTTTTAGAGACTTTGCTTCTATAAATTGGCTTTGCCATATAGATAACTGCTTACAAGCTTGGTTTATTACCCAATCACCAATCCCAATAATTAAGCCTGTTTCTTCAGCGATGGGAATAAACTCACAGGGTGGTACTAATCCACGTTCGGGGTGATGCCACCGAATCAAGGCTTCAAATCCTGCGAGCTTATCTGATGCCAAAGACATAATTGGTTGATAATACAGCTCAAACTCCTCACGCTCTAGTGCGTAATGGAGATCACTATCAAGTTGGATTGCCCTTAAGTTCTGTTCGTACATTTCTTTGTCAAAGAGAATGTATCTTCCTTTCCCAAGAGATTTAGCTCGATACATCGCAATATCTGCATCTCTAAGTAAATCAGTGCTATTCACATAGTCTCGATTGCTGATAACGATGCCAATGCTGGCACTTGCAAAAATTGTTTGAGTTGGTAAATTAATCGGATGTAAGAGCTTAGAAAGAATGCGATCGGCAATCATCAGGGCTTCGCTAACTTCTTGAATATCATCAATCAAAATCGTGAATTCGTCCCCACCGAGACGGGCAACAGTATCGCCAACCGATCGCAAACAACTTCCTAATATCTTGGCGATCGCTTGCAAAAACTGATCACCGATCATATGACCATGCATATCATTGACCATTTTAAAGCGATCTAGATCGATGAACATAACCGCAAACATATATTGAGAATGTCGATTACCATATTTGAGAGCTTGCTCGACACGATCCATAAACAGATTGCGATTTGGAAGTCCTGTAAGTGAGTCATGGAGAGCATCATGGACTAATTGATCCTGCGCTCGTTTGTGATCAGTGATATCTCGCACAATTCCATCGATCCGAATGACTTTTCCATCGCGATCATATACAAGATATCGGCGATCGCTTACCCAGCGAACTTCTTGATCAGGACGTAAGATGCGATATTCTTCGCTTACAGTCCCTGTCGTCATAATGCTACGATTGGCAATCTCAATACGATCGCGATCTTCTATATGAATTACTTTTAACCAGAATTCAGGATCTTCAAAGAAGTTAGAAATGGGATAACCATAGATTTTTGCAACCGCCGCATTAAAATAGATAAACTGTGAAGCGGTTGGATGCATTGACCAGACAACATCTTCAATAGAACCTAAAATACTCTCTAAACGTTCTTCACTAACTTTTAATGTTTCTCCCATAATTTGACGCTCGATAATTTCAAACTGTAATTCTGCATTGAGTGCTTCTAACTGTCCGTTTTGTTGCTCAAGTTGTTGATTTAGCTGGCAAATTTTTGATTCCGCGACTTTCAGTGATAGTTGATGTTTGACACGGATTAAGACTTCTTCGATTTGAAACGGTTTGGTAATGTAATCAGCACCACCGATATTAAAAGCTTTGACCTTATCGAAAACATCATCTAAGGCACTTAAAAAGATGACGGGAATATCGCGAAATTCAGAGGCTTTGAGGCGCTGACAAACTTCATAACCATCCATATCTGGCATTTTGATATCAAGTAAGATCAAGTCTGGACAAGTTGTCTCAACTGCCATCAACGCGATCGCGCCACTTTTGGCACAGCGAATTTGATATCCTTGACCTGAGATCGCAGCAGAGAGAACGCGGAGATTGTCTGGCAAATCATCGACAATTAGAATTAATATTTCGCTATTAGTAGCTGCGGTTTGAATAGAGTCTTTGTTGTCATTCATAGAGAGCAAGCCTCCTGCACTAGAGAGATAATCCGACCAAAATCGAAATCATGGACACTATCTTCGATTTCTTTAGTTAGCAGAAAATGTTCTTTCGGCACTTGCGCTAGTAATTGGGCGATCGCATTACTATCTAGTTGTGAAGCTGCTTTCTCAAGCTGCCATAGCCATTCTTTGGGCATCTCCAACAGCGACTCAGCCGTGAATTTGACTAGAGACAGACTAGGTTTTGACTGACTGGCAGCGATCTCTTCATAAACATACAGTACACCAAGATATTGTGACATCTTCTCAAAGATCGTATTTTCAAGAAAAGGTTTGCGAACAAAATCATCACAACCTGCCGATAAGACAATGGCGCGTTCTTCTTCTAAGGTACTAGCCGTGAGTGCAATAATTGTTGTTGCTTGACCTTTGAGATGGGATCTGATCTGAGTAGTAGCTTCATAGCCATTCATTACGGGCATTCGCATATCCATCCAAATCAGATCTGGTTGCCACTGTTCCCAAATTTCCACAGCAATCTGTCCATTTTCGGCTTCTTTTACTTCAAAGCCAATCGGAGTCAGTAATTTGATTAAGATTTGCCGATTTTCCCAGCGATCGTCAACGATCAAAATTCGATAGGTTCTTTCATTGGGGACAAGACCAATGACCCGAAAGGTGGGTTTAGAGGAGATCGCCTTAGCAGATTCACTAAGCTCAGCTTGGATACTAAACTCAAAAGTTGTACCAACCCCAACCTCACTGCTGAAGGTGATATCGCCGCCCATAAGCTGTACAAACTTACTGCTAATCGGTAAACCCAGACCTGTGCCTTGGTCAGCTTTACGTCCCGATTCAGTCTGCATAAACGGATCGAATACCTTATCTACTTCAGCAGCATCAATGCCAGCACCAGTATCGTTAACAGAGAAATGGATATTTATCTGTTTGGGATTTGAGGATGCATTAGTTTTGGAATTATCAAGTTTAACGCGAACCGTAACTCCACCTATTTGTGTAAATTTGAGAGCGTTGCTAATTAGATTAATTAAAACTTGTCGTAACTTCTTTTCATCGGTGCGAATAAATTGGGGCAGATCCTCTGATTGCTCAAGCTTGAGATATAGTTCCTTAGTGCCAGCCCGCATTTGGAACATTTCTATGACTAAATAGAGAGATTCTCGCAGGTCAAAATCTGTCTCATTCAGCGCAATCCGTCCTGCCTCAATTTTGGACATATCAAGGACATCGTTGATCAGCGCCAGTAAATGTTCGCCGCTACGACCGATGATATTAAGATTCTCAATTTGTGACTTATTAAGACTGCGATCGCGATGCATGATTTGGGTAAAGCCTAAAATCGCATTTAAGGGTGTTCGCAGTTCGTGACTCATGTTAGCGAGAAATTCACTTTTGGCAACATTGGCAACTTCGGCTTGTTCTTTCGATTTTTGCAGTTCAATTGTGCGATCGGCAACTTTAACTTCCAAATCCTCAAAGGATTCTTGCAGTTTTGCTGCCATTTGATTAAAGGAAGTGGATAGGATTTCTAATTCATTAACGCCTTGAATATTCACACGAGTTTCAAGTTCCCCATCGGCGATCGCAGCAGCAGCTTGGCTCAAACCTTGAATTGGTTTCACAAGCCATTGTGAGGTGATAAGTCCGACCAAAATTGCGATCGCTAATGCAGTTATACAAAGCAAAATTGTAATGCGCGTATTCGCATTAATCTGCGCCATAAAATCTGACTCAGGCACGACGACGACCACCAGCCAATCTAAGCCATAGCGATCGCGCCAAGGTGTGACTTGTAAAAATTGGTGATCGCCTTGATAGTCAAAGTCTGAGCTTTGAAATCCCGTTTGGATCACCTGAAAGTTCCCAAACTTTTGTTGTAAGTGTTTCGCAGTTGCTCTCACAAGTGGATCTTGGCTTTGGAGAATGTTCAAGCGATCGCTTTTATCATTAACAACAGTAAACATATTTTCTCGGTTAGAACTAGCTATTAACAGCCCATCGCGCTCAATTACAAATATTTTGGCAGAAGGGCTAAGCTCGATCTCGCTTAAAAAAATACTAATACTACTCAAGAGTAAATCAGTTCCAATCACACCAATGATTTCCTTCTTTTTTCCATAGATTGGTTGGTTTACTGAGACAGCAAAAATTCCCTGCTTAATATTCCATGCATAGACCTTTGTCCAAACAGGCTTATTAGCCTGAATCGTTTCATAATACCAAGGTTCCATTAAGGGTGAATAATCTTCGATATTAATGACTTTGAGCCGATTCCCTTCAAGATCGGCTGAATAGATATGGTCTTTACGGTTTGTGAGATTGGAAACTTCCTCAATTATAATTTCCGATCCTTCTTTAACATAGTTTGCACCAATAAAGTCACCATTTGTCAAAGCGTAGCCAATGGCGCTGACCTTGTAGCTCTGCATCTGCTTCCAAAAGTAGCGTCCAGACTTTTGGAAATCTTGTAAGTTGAGTAGACCAATATCAATCGCATCAATATTAATTTGATTGATTTTTGGAGGGATATTTAAATAACTATCTAGGTGTTGATTAACTAGATGGCTAGCTTTATTCGTCAATTGACTGGCAAGGTTACTTACGGATTGTTGTCCATTTCGCAATGCTAAATACCCAGTGATACCCACCGCAGCAAAAATTTGGATAACAAATGGAGCAACTAACAAAAGCCTTAAAGATAAACCTTGTTTTTGAGTCTTTTGGTGGTTGTTCTTTAGGCTTAATAACATAAAAAAATCTATGGTAATGACTTTAAGTTAATTTTTATCAAAAAATCGTAGCAATATTTTTATCTGATAAAAATGCAATTAATTAAAATGTTTGATAGAGTACTCCATCACAGCAAATTAAAAAATCATGATTTTATTTTTAAATAAGCATTTACTAGTCAGCATGGTTAGCCTTCTAGTAAATACTATTTTTTCAGATCAGTTACTAGCTTATAGTTTTTCTAGATCAGAGTTAAATAAGTTATCAGATATAACCCTTAGGGGAGATTTAAAATCATTTCAAATCTCTAACTCATACATAATTTCTAATTCTAAAGCAGAATCATATTCTAATGTTTCCCAACTTTTAGACGTTAGCCATCAAGACTGGGATTTTATGGCTTTGCAATCTATTGTAAATCGATACAACTGCTTAACTGGTTATCCAAATCTAAACTATAGGGGCGATCGCAATTTGACTCGTTACGAATTTGCAGCAGCGATCAGAGCTTGTAGCGATCGCTTAAATCAGCAACTGCAAACCACACTTACAAATAAAATAAGTCAAGCCGATTTACTTACTTTACAAAAATTGCAAATTGACTTCGCGACAGAGCTATCATCGCTTACTAACATAGTCGCTAATCTAGAAGCAAAAACTACTAACTTAGAATCAAAATCTTTCTCGCCAACGACAAAACTGAATGGAGTAGCGATTATGTCCATCGCTACTAATTATGCTAGTCAAACTGACTTTACTCAACCTGCTTTAGATATTCAGCAAAACTCAATAATTTCTAACCAGTTAACCCCTAATACTAATGTGATCGCGATCGCTAGATTGAACTTAAGTACTAGTTTCTCTGGCGAAGATCTCTTATATACAAGACTAGAAGCTGGAAACAGTGGCGTAAGTATTGGTAGTTTGTTAGAGCAACCTGCCCAATTTATTGGCTATGCTGGGTTTGCTAGTAGTTCTGGATTAGAATATGGTGGAATTTCTTCGGAGTTCTATTTAGGTGCTTTACGTTATACATTTCCCCTAGGTAGAGATATTCAAGCCACGATCGCACCTGTTCTATCACTAAATGATTATTTTGATTTAAACAGTTTCTCTAATGACGAAACCAAAGATTTTTCTGCCAGCATATTTATCAGCAATCCACTTTTGTTGCCTGTAAATGATGGAACTGGCGGCTTAGTCGAATGGAGTCCTAATCAGGGAGACTGGACTCTGAGAGTAGGACATATCACAACTGGCGCAGGATTAGATACTAGTGATCCAATTCGCAATATTAATCAAGGACTATTTGGCGATCCCTATCAAGCGATCGCAGAATTAGAATTTGCTCCTAAAGATGCACAAGAAAATACACCCGTATCTATCCGTTTGCAATATACCAATGGCTCTGTTAATAATCTTGATTACAACATCGGTGGACTTAACTTGGAATGGATGCTTAATAAAGGCTTTGCAGTATTTGGGAGATATGGGTTCGGCTCCATTCAAAACCGCGATAATCCGATTCGTGATGCCTTACCGACTTATATAAATGCCAACTTTGGAGGCAATGCGATTAATCCGCAAACATGGTCTTTAGGCTTAGCTTTTCCCGATTTATTTACGGAAGGCGGATTGGGCGCGATCGCGATCGGGCAGCCCTTTATCGATACGAATGTTGGCAATGCTACTCAAACTAATCTTGAGCTATTTGTTAAATTTCCAATTACCTCACAGATTACGATCACGCCAGATTTGCAGATGATCTTTAATCCTAATAACAACAATACCAATGGCTCGATCACGATCTTGAGTTTACGTACAGTATTTAGTTTTTAATACTCCCTCGCTAATCAAGAATCAGCAGAGCTTTGCATCGGTGATTCGTAACTGGGATCAGATTTGGTATTAACTTTGACTTATTGAGAGAAGCTTTGACCTAATAATTTATTTATATTGTTAGGATGAATAAATATTTACTCCATCCTCTCTAAATAAATAGTGAGTTTTAAACTATGTTTTCAAGGGATTTTGAGGCTATAGATAATACCAAAGTTAAATCGGCAAAATCAGTTCAAAGTTCTAAGCAAATTCTCTCTGCTCAAGAATTGAATGTATTGAATGCTAAGTCTGATCTTAAGGGATCTGTGCAATTATTTGGGCATCTTGCGGTGATGTCAATTAGTGGCTATCTCTGGGGTACAAATATGGGAAATCTTAGCGATCGTTGGTTTATAGCTATACCAGCGTTAATTCTTTACGGATTTAGCTTTGCAATTATGTTTGCGCCATTGCATGAGGCTTCCCATCGTACCGTTTTTACGAATAATCAAGCCAATGATGTCCTTTGCTGGTTTGCAGGGCTGTTATCTTTTTATAACAGTACCTTCTATCGGCTCTATCACAAGTGGCATCACCGCTATACTCAGATCTTGGATAAAGATCCTGAATTAAGCGATCGCAAGCCCACAAATCTCAAGGAATATATTATCGAAATTAGCGGGATTACTTGGTGGATCGGCAAGTTTCGTAGACATTTCCTCACAGCGATCGGTAACTTAGATAATTGTCCATTTATTCCTGAAGGCTCCCGTGCGGAAGTGATTCGCTCAAACCGTTTGCAGCTATTGGTTTATGCGGTGGCGATCGCTATTTCTGTATATTTCCAACAGCCTTGGTTTATCACCTACTGGATGCTCCCCCTTGCAGTCGGTCAGCCCATTTTAAGATTTCTGCTCCTAGCCGAGCATACTGATCGCCCCAATACCGATAATATGCTCGCCAATACCCGTACTACGCTTACCCTTGCGCCTTTAAGATTCCTAATTTGGAATATCTCCTACCATGCCGAGCATCATCTCTATGCTTCCATTCCCTTCCATCAATTAGGCGCAGCCCATGCAAAATTAAGTTCCCATTTTGAATGTGTCGAAAATGGATATATTAATGTCCATCGCCAAATCATCGCTAATTTTGACGCGAAGACAGAGAATTCAGTAGCATGAATACTTTTACGATTAAGAACTTTCAGCTTCAGTGCGGTGCGATTTTGCCGCAAGCACAACTGGTTTATCAAACCTATGGCGAACTAAATAGCGATCGCTCAAATGTAATTCTCTATCCCACCTCCTACGGAGCGCAACATCCTGATATTGAGTGGCTAGTGCGACCTGATGGTATTCTCGATCCGACAAAATGGTTCGTGATTATCATCAATATGTTTGGGAATGGGCTGTCGAGTTCGCCTTGCAATTGTGCAGAATGTGGATTAGCCGAACAAGGCTTCTGGTTTACGCATCTGGATAATGTCACGGCTCAAGAGCAACTGCTGTGTGAAGTCTTTGGCATTGAGCGTTTAGCCCTAGTTTACGGCTGGTCGATGGGCGCTCAGCAGGCTTATCATTGGGGTGCGTTATATAGCGATCGCGTAGAACGTATCGCCGCTATCTGCGGCACGGCGAAAACCACCGATCACAATCGCATTTTCTTAGAAAGTTTGCGCTATTCCCTAACTGGCGATCCAACTTGGAATGGAACTAATTTTGACGGTATTCCCGATCGCGGATTTCGCACTTTTGCCAGAATTTACGCTAGTTGGGCAGCATCCCAAGCCTTTTATCGCGAAGGCTTGTATTATCAATTCGGTTATGAATCTCTCGAAGATTATCTCCTACGTGGTTGGGAAGCAGGCTATCGCAAGCGCGATCCACGAAATTTGATGGCGATGCTTGATACTTGGCTCAGGTGCGATGTCAGTGATAATCCCATTTATCAAAAAGATTACGAACTTGCCATGCGATCAATCCAAGCGAAAACTCTAGTCATGCCTAGCACTACGGACTTGTATTTCACCCCCGAAGATTGCGATCGCGATGCATCTCTAATTCCCCATAGTTCATACCTTCCCATTCCTTCAGTCTGGGGACATCGTGCGGGTAATCCCTATCAAAATCCCGAAGATGAGAAGTTCATTCGTCAAGCGGTTGGAGAATTGCTAAGTCGCAAAGAATCATCGCGATAGATTCTCTTGCATCCATAACCGAAAAGCCTTCATTGCTTTGCTGCGTCCTTGGCTAAGACTGATCTCTAAAAACTGCGGTATGACATCACGGATAGGAATATCACCAAAAATAGGACTTAACTGTGATTCGACATACTCGCCATCACGCAAGATATAAATTTTCAATATCTGATCGTATAGCCAGAGTTCAGGTACACCGAGGACGCGGTAAACATCAAACTTGGTTTTGGAAGTTACATCTACCTCGATCGCTAGATCAGGTGGAGGATCGATTGTCATGTCTAGTTTACGGATGCCACGCATAGCGACATTGTTTTGAATGTAGAAGCAGTCATCAGGTTCTAGTCCTGCGAGTTTGTCAATTCGCTTGAAAGTCGTGGAGCCAAACCCTTCAAAATCGATCTCCATTGTCTCAAGAAGTGCTTTTACAAAATCTCCAATCAAGACTTTAATTTTTTCATGTTCAGGTAATGGCATGACAATTTCTAATACACCGTTTAAATAAGCAATTCTTGATCTGCGCTTTTCGCCAAGGTCTTGGAGGATAGATTCAAATTGTTGCCAGTTAATATCATGGAGGACTGTGCTTTGTCCTGCTAGGGTTTCAATCTGTGAGATTCGTAATAGGGTGGTCATCTGCGTATCTCCTAACTTTACTCATCCTGCGATCGCTATTTACAGTTTACGCTAGCTACTTATCTTTTGAGTTTTGGAAGAGTTTATAATCATTATTAACATCTAATGCGATCGCTAAAAACATCGCCAAAAAACTATGTCTCAACGTCCTGTAACCATAGATGATATTTTCGAGTTGTTTCGTGAAAGTGAACGCCAACGTAAAGAACAGCAACGAGAATTTGAGCAGTCTTTGCAAGAATATAGAAAGACCTCTGAGCAAGAAATGGCTGAACTCAAAAAAATTGTCGCGCAGACAAATAAGCAAGTCGGTGGGATTACGAGTCGCTGGGGTGAGTTTGTCGAAAATTTAGTTAGACCTGCGGCAGTACGGATGTTTCGCGAGAAGGGGATTGAAGTGCATTTTACAGCCTTGCGAGTGGAAGCTCAGGATGAAAAGGGTTCTATTGAAATTGATGTTCTAGCCGAAAATACTAATGAAGTGGTGGCGATTGAGGTCAAGTCTCATTTAGAAGTTCGTGATGTGAAGCGATTTTTAATCACTTTAGATCGTTTTAAACAAGCTCTGCCTAAGTATCAAAGTTATAAGCTCTATGGCGCGATCGCTGGCATTAAGGTGGATGAGAGAGCCGATGAATATGCCACACAGGAAGGGCTATTTCTGATTAAGCCTTCAGGGGATACGGTGGCGATCGTTAATGATCAGAGTTTTGTGGCAAAGACTTGGTGAATAAAGATTTGGTAAATATTGACAAGATTGATACTAGACTGCATTTTAATTTGAGCGATAATCCCGTTTGCTGAGAGATAAACATTGTGACTACAGGATTATGACTAAGGCTCTATCGGAAATTGCTCAAGAAAAAGGGATTCGTTACTTTCTCATTTCCTTCACTGACCTATTTGGAGTCCAACGCGCTAAATTAGTGCCAACCGCAGCGATCGACTCGATGGAATCCAATGGCGCAGGATTTGCAGGATTCGCCACATGGCTTGACATGACACCCGCCGATCCCGATCTCTTCGCCATTCCCGATCGCAATAGTCTTTTCCCCTTACCTTGGCAACCCGAAATTGGCTGGATGCCCGCCGATCTCTACATGAATGGCGAACCCGTCAAACAAGCCCCACGCTATGTTCTCAAGCAAGCTCTCAGCCAAGCCAAAGCCCTCGGTTATCGCGTCAAAACGGGGGTGGAATGCGAATATTTCCTACTCTCTGCTGATGGTACGGATATTTCTGATTTAAGCGATCGCGCAAGTAAGCCCTGCTACGATCAACAAGCCCTAATGCGCCGCTTTGACATCATTGCCGAAATCTGTGATGCCATGTTAGCGATGGGTTGGGGAGCCTATCAGAATGATCATGAAGATGCGAATGGTCAATTCGAGATGAACTGGACTTATGCTGATGCTTTAGTTACAGCCGATCGCCATGCCTTTTTTAAATATATGGTCAAAGCGATCGCCGAAAAGCACGGCTTCCGCGCCACCTTTATGCCGAAACCCTTCCCACATCTAACAGGCAACGGCTGTCATACCCATCTATCTATTTGGGATTTGGAGGGAAATACTAATCTCTTTGATGACGCAAAAGGAGAACTCGGTTTATCGAGCTTAGCTTATCAATTTATCGGCGGCGTATTACATTCCGCCGAATCCGTCTGCGCCTTCACCAATCCCACCGTCAATTCCTACAAGCGGATTAATGCCCCTGTCACCAACTCTGGCGCAACATGGTCGCCCAATACGATCAGCTATACAGGCAACAATCGCACCCACATGATCCGCATTCCCGAAGCAGGTCGCTTTGAGTTCCGTCTCGCCGATGGAGCCGCTAATCCATATCTCCTCCCTGCTGCCCTCATCGCCAGTGGTCTCGATGGCATCAAACACCAACGCGAAGCAGGTCAACGTTATGACAATAATTCCTACACCGATCCGCTTCCCTTTGGTACGGTGAAACAATTACCAGCTAATCTCTTAGATGCACTGCGATGTTTGCAAGCAAATACGATTTTGCCAGAGGCTTTAGGCTCAGAATTTGTGCAATCCTATATCAAGTTAAAGCAACGCGAATGGAATGATTACAGTACTCGTATTAGTCCTTGGGAATTGGAACACACTTTAGATTGTTGAAATCTATCTTTTGATTCTTTTGGAAAATTTTGTCCTAGACTATACTTTTTCAAGTCAAGCAGAATTTCAAGATGATAAATCTATTAGACCCTAAAGCTTTTTATTACTGCTGGGGAGGAATTGCTTCTCTGTACTTTCTGCGTTGGTTCTGGCTCAAATTGTATCCACCTCAGATACCAGATAAATGGAAGAATAATGCGTCAATCGAAAAAGCAGATCGGGCTATTAAAAAAGTCGAGGAATTCATTGAATCAATTGCACGAGGAGATCCAGAAGTTTCTCTAACACTTGCTGAGGAAGAACTAAATGCCATTTGTAAAGCCAAAAAATCCATATATCATTTTTCGATTACTGAAAACAAACTGTTTACACATGAATTAAAAGACTTTTATGTACTATCTATCAAAGGATATATTTTTGCTACTTGGGAAATATCCTTTGGGCTTCGCTACGATAGTTATTTTGAAAGAGATATAATCATTGAAAATGATACTCTTTTAGGGGTAAAAGGAGGCTTTTTTGATATAGCTGATGATGACACCTACCAAGATGAGAGACTGATCATTTCTCAAGGAAAATTAGCTCAAGCAATTCTTAAAGATATTGTCATCAAAGAACCTAGAGAACGAGGAATACCTAGTGACTATATAAAACAAATAGAAATTAAGGATGGCAACCTAATATTTTTTGCCTGATATGCTGATCAAGTAAAAGCGGAAAAATGTTGTTTGGAGATTTTCTTCAGTCGGTTGATTTACTGCTTGCTTAACAATTGCCGCCAAGCTCTAACCATTGCAGGTTCTTGATCGGGTTGGATGTATTCGACCATTAGGTTTAGATCGAGATTGGGAAAGAATTGGCTTTGAGCGATCGCATTATATCCACTGCGATCGCTATTGATATGATAAAGAGTAAATTTCCCATTTTGATAAAACCAAACTTCTGTAATTCCTAATCCCTGATAAACCTCCAATTTATCAATACCGCCACTAGTGACCGTTATCTCGATCGCTAAGTCAGGCAATTCTTGACGCTGACCGATGCAGAAGCTTTCATCGGGTTCTAATCCCCTCGCTGTAAATTCTGATTTGCAAGTAGCGGAGCCGCAACTAAAGAGGTCAATATTCATGACATCGGCATATACATATATTAATCTCGCAATCAGCGTTTTCAGCATTTCATGCTCTGGCGAAAGCGTCACGATTTCTAATGCTCCTTTGAGATAGGTTAGATGGAGGTTTTGATGTCCAGAAAATAGATCGATGAAGGTTTGGTATTGCTGCCAAGTTATGTCATGAAGGGCAATACGCGGTTCAGCGATCGCAGAAGCAATTAATTTTTCAAGTTCAACTTGAGGTATATCAAGGGTGACTTTCATGGTTCAAATTCCCTCTTTTTCCATTTCTAATATTTCACAATCTTCCATGCGAGAAAATATACACTCTATAGAGGTTAACCCATTACCATTCATAAAAACCAAGTGATCGCATTGCTGACTAGTTTACTAGAATTTTAGGCGATCGCAAGAAACGGTTAGCTTAAATATCAAATCATTGCTAAATTGAGAGTAAACCCTCGTAATGCTGAGCATGAACTCTCCGATGGACAAATTTCTAGATGAGAATATGGGCGATCGCGCAACCTATGAACTGATGGCAAAAGCGATCGCCTTTATTCGTCAAAACCATCGACAACAGCCAGACCTCGCCGCGATCGCGCAACAGGTACATCTGAGCGAATATCACTTTCAGCGCTTGTTTACCAAATGGGCAGGCATTAGCCCTAAGCGATTTTTGCAATATCTGACGGTGGAATATGCTAAATCTAAAATTGCGGAAACAAAGAACTTACTGGAATTGACTGGAGATGTGGGTTTATCCAGTGCAGGGCGATTGCATGACCTATTTGTGAACATCGAAGCAATGTCACCGCAAGAGTTTAAGACTGGTGGGGCGGGTTTACAGATTTGCTATGGCATCCATGAAACCATGTTTGGTGATTGCCTGATTGCCACGACAGCGCGAGGTATTTGTAATTTATATTTTCTGGATGGAATGAATGATCAGGCTGCTGAATTAATGCTGCGAGAGGAATGGTCAAACGCCGAGATTATTTGCGATCGCGAAATTACACAACCAATTTGCGATCGCCTATTTAGCCATCTTCCTAATCTGAATACCACGAAGCAACCGCCCCTCACCCTTTATGTCAAAGGTACTAACTTCCAAATTCAAGTCTGGCGAGCTTTGTTGCGCATTCCGTTTGGCGGAATTACCACTTATCAGGGCTTAGGGCGATCGCTTGGTCGTCCCAATGCTGCTAGAGCGATCGGTAACGCCGTTGGTAGTAATCCCATCAGTTTTATCATTCCCTGTCATCGTGTCATTCGCGAATCAGGTGAATTAGGCGGCTATCGTTGGGGATTGGAGCGCAAGACTGCCATATTAGGCTGGGAAGCTAGTTATCAGAAGTAGAGCGATCGCATCACCAGATTATGCGATCGCCTTTATTATTCTCCATAATGAGTCTTGGCACGGTGAATATAGATCAGTTTCTGCTCGCTATCAATTGAGTAAACAATTCTGTCTTGCAAACTCAAGCGAATAGAATAAAAGCCAGCAAGATCTCCGACCAGTTTTTTGCCCTCATAGGGATTGATGCTAATGGTGTCCTGAATAATTGTTTTAAGTTTTTGCTTCAATTTGGGAGTCAGCTTGGCAATATCTTTTTGAGCTTCCTTTGTAAAGCGAACTTCGTAAAGCATCAATTGTGATCTCCTAACACCTCATCTAGGGAATAAGTTTCATTGTTTTTTACTTGTTGAAGTGATAGCTGAAGGCTTTCTCTAAATCCAGGAATTGACAATAATTCTAGAGTTTCCTGCAAGCTTTCATACTCTTTGTATGAAAGAAGTACCGCAGAATTTTTAGTAGATTTGATCTGATAGATTTTATTTTCTTCAGTGACTAATTTAACCATGTTCTCAAAGTCTTCTCTGGCTGCGGCAGTTGTTAGAGTTTCCATTTCCCACCTGTTTATGGTATAGCTAGCTTAATTTCATTATAGCGCGTTCATTAATTTTCAAGTAGTAATGTGTTAGTGATCGCGTAACTCACCGATTATTTGCCTCCATACGGGGCTACAAACTCGGCGATCAGACGGTAATGACCCAGACTTTACACAGTTTTGTTGCTGGTGGTTGGATAATTCGGCGTAGCTGTGCTTAGCCCAATCGACAAGATCGGAGATCACTTCCTACGAGATACGAGATCGCCCTATCTCAAATGAGCCTTAAACTACTACCCCATCTTCTTTCATAATCTGTTTTGTCAAACTAATGCAAATTAATGGAATACGATCAATCGTCTAGATTTTTTGCAGAAGTCAATCTCAATCACTTAAACCCAGAGCATCAAGAACCTGATCGGCGATCGCATTATACAAAACATCGTTATCAACCCAATAGGATTCGCCTCTACCTTCAGGTATAGTTGTTATCTCTGTTTCATTATCAATTAAGCCTGTATAAATATCAGTGATTTTTATTTCTTTACCACTTTCCAAGGTTCGCTTCCCTTTATTTTGTTGAGAATATTTTTCCTCGATAGCATGATTTAATGTAAATTTGTCAGCCCCCATGTCTGAAATACATTTACGCATCTTTTCGCATGGAGTAAGCTCCTTTTTGCGCTCTATCCTCTTGGGTTCATAGGACTGAGCACCTCCGTCTTTCCCTTCGTATGTCATCAACTCATCGTATAGGGCATTAGGATTAAAAGCTTTGTCCTTTCCTAGTCCTGTAATTGCAGATACTGCTCCTGTTGGCACTGTCATAAACGCATTTCCTGGAAATTTCTTCCCAGCGGTTTCCACTATCTTTTTAGCAAAGAATGTGCAGTTATAACCAGTTAATAGGTATTGGGGCGGAGATTGCAGTTGAATTTTTGCGAAATCCAGTGCTTGGTTGTATTCCTTTTTGGTTAATTTATAGTCTAGAGCTCTTTGGGTGGCATCACCTTCATGAAGAGTATCTGGATAGACAACTTTACCAGGGACTGGAACCGTGGGTTGATTATAGAATTCCTTAGGATAGAATCCAAAACTGTGCCTATTTAACGGCTTAGAATTAGTATCTAATGCTGTCAAATTCACCCAAGTATGACCAACTGCTGACGAAGCCTTTGCTAACTTTTCGACTGCTTTTAGTTGCTCTTCGGGCTTCATCGAAGTAAACTGTTCTCCCTCTTTCTCCATCAGTACCTGTTTGGCGGCTTCATTTTTGATTTGGGTATTATTTTTTTTGTTTTTAGAGCGCAGTTTGCGTTTATTTTCAATTGTCAGAGCCAATCGTTTCTTAGCGAAATCGATTAGGTATGGATTCTCAACTGCTGCAAGTAAGGTTAATTTATAACTGTCAGAGCCTTCAGACGCTTTTTCTTCCTCGGTTTTGATCGCATTTAGGGTTGCTTCCTTCTCTTCTCGAATTTGATTGACAATCTGTGAAGGAGTTTCGCTCTTGATATGACTACTTTTTTCTCCGAGTACCACCAGAACTTCTTTCAGTAAGCCTGAAATATGCTTGGCTTTGGTTTCATCCGATTTATCTTTGGGGAAATAATCGACCACGCCTCTTGTCTCTGTGTTCTTTTTGTCAGTATGTCCGCCCAACCATTTTGTACATAGTTTTTTCAGATTTTCATAAATCGTTTGTTTACGTTCTTCAACACTTTCCGATTCGCACTGTCTCAGACATTGAAGAATCTTGGTATAGGTACTAGAATCTATTTTAGCTTTAGTGCTGGGCCCCCCAGCCAGACTCACAAAATCATCTTTTGAGATGAGTCGTTGAATTTGATCTGGAGCTTTATGAACTATCGATTGACCACTTGGGGCTTGTGTCCCATTTTGCTGTATAACATGAGTCAACTCATGAGCGATCAACTCTTGCCCACCACGACTGGTAGGATTATATTGACCCTGCCGAAAAAACACATCTTGTCCAGTCGTAAAAGCCTTAGCCTGAATTGATTTGTTTAATTGATCAGACTGCGAATCTGTATGTACCTTTACCCCGCTAAAGTCTGCCCCCATTGCCTGCCCCATCTTTGCTTGCAGATTAGGTTCTAGAGACTGACCTCGACTCCGCGCACTTTCAATTGATGACTCCAAATCTGTCGAGGCTTCGCTCTCATCTAAGTTTGTCCGTCTTTGCACCAAAAACTTGGCTTGCAGTTGGTCTTCTTCTTTTGGCATCGCTCCCCTTTGGACGGAGCTATCCTGTGGAGATGAATTAATTTGCTGCGTCACCTGAGCCGCCATACGATCAGCTTCCTGCTCATACTTGTCATTCGGTTCACCAATATTCAACTTGGCTTGGATCGCCATACGCTGACTTGCGATCGCCTTCAATCGATTCTGTGGCTTTGCTTGGACTGACGTATCAGACGATTCAGTGCCCCGCTGATTTATTATTTTTTCTAGAAAATTCTCAGTGTATCCAGATGGTCGAAAGGAGGCATCTTCATCCAAATCCGTCTGAAGTGGTGTGAAGCCTCTAGTTTGTAAATATGTTGCTTTGGGTTGGACTAAAGCTGTGGATTGGAAAGGCTTCTTTTTGTAATCGTAAGTACGAGACATGTCACTACCCCCTAAATTCACTTACTGAGATGCAGTATATATTTGATATTGCATATTTTCGCACAATCAAAATTTTTTTAACGACAAATTTGATTATTTACGGAGCGCATGGGGTGAAAACGGTGCTTCAGTTCCGTAAAAAACGAACGACTTTTCGATATTCATGCGCTGGCATCAAAGCAACCGCAATCATATGACCCACAACTGGTTACGCAATATTCTTGCTGCCACAGCAATTAATATTTAAAGTTGTATTTACTATAACTATTGCAAATTTCAAGCATAACGCTTTAATGACTCATGTCTTATATCTACAGGAAATAGCTTTAGCATATTGAAAATCTATGATCCAGCTATAAATGTTTTAAATGTTGCCAAATAAAAAATACGCTTGCAATTTTGGTGAAAAGCACTATAATAAAAAATACACCAGCCTCTACCCCACCAAAGTCATGAGCGCTATAACCGTTAATCCTACTGTGAGCCTAAAGTCCGATACACTGAACATCGCCACCGATGAATATGGACTGCTCACTGACCTTTATCAACTGACGATGGGCGCTTGCTATGTAAGCGAAGGATGCGATCGCAAACGAGCCAGTTTTGAGTTATTCGTGCGCCGATTGCCTGAAGGATTTGGCTATCTGATCGCGATGGGACTCGCTCAAGCAGTGGAATATCTGCAAAATCTGCATTTCACCTCAGAGCAAATCGAAGCTCTACAAGGTACAGGTATCTTTGCCAACGCCGATCGCCGTTTTTGGGAATTATTAAGAAATTTTCGGTTTGAAGGCGATCTCTGGGCAGTGCCAGAAGGAACTGCCATGTTTGCCAATGAACCTTTTCTGAGAATCGAAGCACCACTCTGGCAAGCGCAATTAGTGGAAACCTATTTGCTAAATACAATTAACTATCAAACCCTGATCGCCACCAGAGCTGCAAGAATGCGTGATGCCGCAGGCGATCGCATTACCCTCTTAGAATTTGGCACAAGACGAGCCTTCAGTCCTCAAGCTTCACTCTGGGCAGCAAGAGCAGCCATCGCCGCAGGAATGAATGATACTTCCAATGTATTAGCTGCGCTGAAGCTTGGCAGAAAACCAAGCGGGACGATGGCTCATGCTTTGGTGATGGCATTGAATGCAACAGAGGGTAGTGAAGCCCAAGCCTTTAGCGCATTCCATCAAGTTTTCCCCAATAGTTCACTCCTAATCGACACCTTCGACACGATCGCTGCTGCGCAAAATCTTGCTGAAAAAGTAAAATCAGGTGAGATGCAAGTAAAGGGAGTTCGCATTGATTCAGGAGATATTGCCGCAGTTTCTAAAGAAGTGCGATCGCTACTTCCCGATGCCGCCATATTCGCTAGTGGTGACATTGACGAAGCCGAGATTCTCCGTCTCAAAGCGTTAGGAGCACCCATCGATGGCTATGGCATCGGTACAAAATTGGTAACAGGTGCGCCCGTAAATGGAGTTTATAAGTTAGTGGAAATTGATAATATTCCAGTTTCCAAAAAATCAAGTGGGAAGCACTCGATCGCAGGTCGCAAGCAAATCTGGCGCAGTTTTGAGAATGGGATGATTACAGGCGATCGCCTCACTCATATTTCTGATATTCCTCAATCCAATGAGCAACCTTTACTAGAACTAATCATGCATGATGGAGAATTGTTGAAATCATTGGATGATTTGGATGCGATCGCAAAACGCACTCGTAAATCTGTTCAGTCATTACCGCTGACTGTACGCGCCATTACTTCACCAATATCTATTCCTGTTACGATCGCAGCAAGCTTGCAAGGGTAATCATGAATATCGCTCTTTTTGGAACTAGCGCCGATCCGCCGAGCATTGGACATCAACAGATCTTGCAATGGCTCGATAATCATTACGATCGCACAGTTGTTTGGGTGTCAGATAACCCATTCAAAACTCATCAAGCAAGCCTACGCGATCGCATCGCCATGATGGAGCTAACCATTGCCGCGATCCAACCACCAGCCCAAACGATTGGCTTGCATCCTGAAATCAGCAATCCACGCACGATTAACACCGTCGAGCAAGCCAAACAAATCTGGCAAGATACAAACTTCACCCTCGTTATCGGTGGTGACCTTGTGCCGCAGTTGCCAACTTGGTATCGCGCTCAAGATCTGCTCAATCAAGTAAATTTACTAGTTGTTCCCCGTCAAGGCGTGACCATTTTAGGAGACGATATCGATCGCCTTGTGAATATGGGTACTGAAGTTGCGATCGCGCCTGACTCTACCTCGATACCTAACGTTTCTTCGTCAGACTATCGCAACAATGGCAACAGTTCAGTCATAATACCCACAGTCGCAGCATATATCCAACGAGAGTCGCTTTACGCATGGCAGACAAGTCCCGCACAATAGCCCCAAAACCCCTAGCAGACTTCAAGGTCGGTGTCGATAACGTGATTTTTTCCGTAGACACCGAGCAAAATCGTCTATTGGTACTACTTGTGATGCGCCAACATGAACCATATCGCGATCGCTGGTGTTTACCAGGAACTCTCGTGCGTCAAGGCGAATCCCTCGAAGAATCGGCCTATCGCATCCTCTCGGAAAAAATCCGCGCCAAAAATCTTTATCTCGAACAACTCTTCACCTTCGGCGATATCGGACGCGATCCTCGCGAGGCTCCCGACAGTTTTGCTGTGCGCTATCTATCTGTCAGTTACTTTGCTCTAGTTCCCTTCTCTCAAGCCGAACTCATCGCCGATGGAGTAAGCGGTATCGCATGGTATCCCGTTAAGCAAGTTCCGCAACTCGCTTTCGATCACAATCGCATTCTCGAATATGGACATCGCCGCCTCCGCAACAAACTCGAATATAGCCCAGTTGCCTTTGATGTTCTGCCTGAAGCTTTTACTCTTAGCGATCTCTATCAACTCTACACAACTGTTCTCGGAGAGAATTTCTCTGACTATTCCAATTTCCGCACCCGATTATTAAAGTTAGGCTTTTTAAGTGATACTGGTATCAAAACTTCACGGGGAGCAGGTCGTCCCGCTAGTCTCTACCGCTTCGATGCGGAAGCTTTCGCTCCATTTAAGAATAAACCGATGGTGTTTATTTAATTAACTGATGTTACGATAAAACCCAAAAGATAAGTTGCGGCGCTTCGCGCCGCAACTTATCTTTTGGGTTTTATTCTGTCCTAAGCAAAACTTTCATTGCTATACAATAAAGCTCTCGAAGCTATATACTGCGAGGGTCGAACTTCAGAGTGCTATGAGACAGCAAAATAATTCTAGACAGAATACAAACCCCGCTAGGCAACTTAAGCAAACTAAAGTACCTAGGGGGATTTCGTTTCTCTATTACAGCCTTGCCCTCACTATTTTAAGTGTAATTATTCTCATTATTACGCCCTTTGCTGGAAGCCTAGCGTTTCTTTTTTTCGGAGTGGTTGGTACTATAATTGCATCTGTGGTCGCACAGATTATGGCTATTGTGGGCAAATTATTTTGCTTAACAGCACCAGAGAGAATGACGGGAAAAGAAACTATTTATATATCTGTCATGTTTGATTTAATTTCAATAATTATTGCTTGTTTCCAGGGCATCGGAGCATTTTCCCCAAATGGTGCAGGGCTACAAACGATTATTTCAGCGATCGCTTATGTCTCTTTTTTAATATTTCTTAAACAGGTTGCAGAATTTATCCATAAAAATAACCTTGCAAAAGATGCAGAAGGGGTTTTGCTCATTGGCATAGGACTGGTTGTATCGTTGGGATTAGCTACGATTTTCCCCTTCATAGCTTTATTGTCTTTACTTCTTTTTCTGATATGGGTGATTCGCTATTACAAGCTATTAATGAACTTAAGCGAAGCGATGCAAAGCCTCTAGACTTCTCTTTTTAGCGATCGCTTGTCCCTATCTTGCGTGTTTAAGTCATTGGATTCTCAAATTAAATCAATCTATAAAAGCGTAGATTTTCATGGGAATGCTCTCCCCTACGACGATCGCAACTGATTCTACACTTACTCGCACAATCGCACTTAACGAGGTCAAGAATGTAGTGCGATCGCATGATCAGTCGTTGGGGTTGTATCTAATTTCTATCTATCCAATAGTGTGGTTTGCGTTGTAAGTGCATAACGGCTAGGATCTGGATGCGATCGCCACAAACTCGGTACACAATGCCATAGGGGAATCCATCAACATGGCATCGTCTAGCACTTGCGATCATTGGTGTCCAAGCATTCGGAAACTGAGCAATGCGATTGAGGGTTCTTTCAACGGCATCAATAAAGGCTTGGTTAAGTTTACGATTGATGCTGTCATAGTATGAAACTGCTGCTTCAAGTTCTAGTTGTGCATTAGGATCAAACTCAAGAAACATTATCGATTCCTTAGTTTTTGCAATACTTCATCGGCTGGGATTAAGGTGACTTTACCTTGATCGATCGCTTCTATGCGATTAGATATTTCTCTATTCCAAGCTGTTTCAATTTCGGGATTAATTTCATCAAGGCTGTTAAGGAGATGTTCTGCAAGCATGGCGCGGTAAAGAGGGGGCAGGGTTAAGACTGCTCCAAAAATTTCATCATAGGTTGCGTTAGTCATACAGAAACCTCCTTACAAAGCAAGTGAGCATATCTTAGCATTTTTGGTTTAGGTTCGCTCATTCAATGGTGGCAAGCTGTTGACGATCGCAACTAATTCGACACTTACTCGCACGATCGCACTTAATGAGGTCAAGGATATAGCGCGATCGCAGTTAAAAAATTAGCGGCTTTGATGATGGAAATATTTTGGAAGGGATGCAAATCTAAAATTCATCCTTGAGGATTTCCTCTAAGATTTCGGGGGTAAGCCCTTTTTGTTGTGCTTCTAAACGAATTTCTTGAACTACTTTTGAAAATATAGGTGGATGTTCTCCTAATTTTATCCACATGGCTCTAACTCGAACTAGAGATGAGCGATTCATTTTGAGGGCGGTAATAGTAGCTCGACCGATCGCTGTTTTGCCTATAATTTCTGTTTTGGATTCATCCCAACTAAAGTGCTCTTGCCAAATTTGTTGTTGTGGATGAAATAACGGAACTAGATCGTTGTTGCTAGGATCGGGCGCAATTTGACGATTTCCTTTGTGGCGATTGCAGGAGGGGCAAGATAAAGCTAGGTTGGCAAATATAGTTTCACCTCCTGCCGAAATTGGTTGAATATGTTCAAACTCAAAGGTAACGGCTGTTAAAAATTCTGCTGTTTTGCAGTAGGCGCAGCATTCATAAAAATGCTCTCGAATTTGTTCTTGTAAATGGATAGCGATGTAGGCGCTCATGCAACTATCCTTTGCTCTGATCTTGTTTGTAAGAGCCTTAGAGTATATCTAGCGCGAGTTTTTAGAATAGTGAGATGATCCACTTTCTCTAGAAGGTCATCTAAATCATGAAGTTCACCTTCGGAGAGTGAATTTTGGCTATTTCTATCGATGAGTTGATCTAGGTTATTTTGATCGGTTAAGGCTAATTTGCAACTAGCAAGGGCTTTTAATTCTTCTATGTTTAAGCCAATAAGATATTCAGGATCTAAAGTGGGAGTAAGTCGAGAATAGGTATCTAAATCTAATACAACTCCAATGCGATCGCCTTGTTCGTTGGTTATGTACTGTACTGTTTCAGGCATAATTTAGCTCCTGTGTTTTTTATGTCTATCTCTCATTCAATGGTGGCAGGCTATTCACAATTTTAACCGATTCGACACTTACTCGCACGATGCACTTAATGAGGTCGAGGATATAGCGCGGCTAGAGTATCTGAGACAATAGGACAAGCGCCATATCAAGTTGGCAAAACTTTGCGATCGCTGTTTAGTCACCTACTGTATTGAGATTAATGATTTGAAATTCAGAGAGATTTTAGGTTATTCTGAGTCTTAACTAATTGCTAGATTTTTACCTAGATGTCAGATCTTTTTACTCATGGTTACGCGCTATTGATTGGTGTTGGTAATACCGCTAATCCGCGCTGGTCGCTTCCAGTGACGGTTAAGGATGCTCAAGCGCTTAAAGCTGTACTGACTGATGTGAATTTTTGTGCATATCCGAATACACCCGATCATGTGCGGTTATTACATGATCAGGAAGCGAATCGAAATGCAATTTTGGAAGGTTTGGACTGGTTAAAAGCCTGTGCCGATCGCGATAAAGATGCGACGATCGTCATTTACTACTCTGGGCATGGAACCTATGATCTTTCCAGTAGTGCTTACTATTTGCTCCAGCATGACTTCGATCTCGCAGATATTCCCAAGACAGCGCTTTCTGCTCAAACTTTGAGTGAGAGATTAAAACAGATCGAGGCGAAGAGGCTCTGGGTTATCGTTGATAGTTGTCATGCGGAGGGAATGGCTAGTGCTAAGGGCGATCTGCCAGCAGATTTTTTAGCTACAGCTTTGCCGAAGGGTGTAGTTGATGTTCTGAAGCAAGGCGAAGGTCGGGCTGTATTCACCTCATCGAGGGGAAATCAAAGTTCTTGGGTGCGTCCCGATAATGCTCTTAGTGTTTATACTTTTCATTTGATTGAGGCGTTAAAGGGAGCAGCAAATCAATCGGGCGATCGCCTTGTCACCCTTGGAAATGTGATGACGCATCTTGGTAAAACGGTAGCTCAAAGTGCGCGAACTCTACGTCAGGCGGAACAAACACCATTTTTTGACACGGCGACGGAGGATTTTCCTGTGGCGATGTTGCGAGGTGGCAAGGGTTTGCCTAGTCAACCTCAGAGTGGGAATTTGCCTAGGGTGATCACGAATGAAGAGGTGGTGACTCCAGCTTTAGCAATGGCGCGGCGATCGCTGGCTATTCTCGAAGAACAAGCGGCAGGTTTTGGTAGACTCCAAATGCCTGCTCATTTGCGGATAGAATTGGAAGAGAAACGTCAAGAAGTGGCAAACATAGAAGCAAGATTAAAAGATGCTCATGATTGAACGAGCAGATATAGAACAGGCATTAAAAAAAGCTAGAAGAATTCTGGGCGTACTTGAGGAACAGGCGGCTGGCTATAGCAGTTTGACTATTCCTGCACATCTAAAGGTGGAGCTAGGCGACAAGCGTGAGGAGGTTGCCAAACTTGAGCAGCAATTATCTGGCAGTGGTAAAAGGTTTCCGCGTATTCAAGGGTTAACTTTGCTTGGAGAAAAAATTGCTCAAGGTGCTTTTCGGGAATATCTAAGTAGTGAGAAATTGCCGTATTACAGTAGATCTGCACACCTGAGTATTGACCCTGCGCCAGAAAATGTTGCTATCCCTGATGAAGTAGCTCTATTGCAAAGGTTGGATAGTCGAGATCTAACGGGGTTGATTATTACAGGTAGTGGTGGGTTTGGTAAAACTCGTCTCATGCTTGAGATCGGTCGTTTAGCCTTGGCAGACAATTGGTTAGTGTTTCGAGTGAGGGAAAGGTTGAAAGCAGATGGGATCTATCAACTTGCAGAGGCGATTGAAGTATCCCAAAAAGTCTTGCTATTGATTGACTATGTAGAAACTCAGCAGGATTTTGCAGAACTACTGGAAACTATGAATGAACTGAATGAGGATGAAGATTTTCAGTTCAAATATATTGCTAACTGTCGCACGACCCATTATCCAAGCATTAGAGATATCTATAAACATCAACAAGTAGATCTATCACCAGACAAAGCTTTAGATTGGTTCAAGAGCTACCGACGTGAGACAGTAAGACATATTCTTCAGGGGAGTGGGTTAGGTGCGACTGATGACTATTTATTGCTTTGCCGAGATACGCCGATCTTGGCTGTTTTTTTAGCTTATCTCCATAGTCGTGAAAGAAATGCAGATTTGGCTTCATTGGTGGGGGAGCCTAGCTTTGGAGAATGGCTAATCAAGCGGATTCGCTTGAGTTTTCAAACACCTCAAATTGAGAAGAAACTTGCTTTCCTTATTACTCAGTTTCCTTTAAATGATGCTGTGGCTGAGACTATTTATCGAGGGGATTATCATCAACTGTTTAGCAGGCTTGCTAACGATGGTTGGATCGAGCAAGAAGAATTGTCTATGGATTTAAGCGATGATCGCACTTGGGTGACGATTCATGATGTTTTAGCGGATCAGATATTGACTCATTACTTGGAGAGTAATTCTAAGACAACTGAACTCTTTGTCTGTGAACTGCTGGAGTTTGCCGTGCAAGTTGGTAGTTTGCGATCAACCCTATACACTTTACAAAGGCTAATCGGTCTACCGCAACTTAATAGGCTCGATTGGCTCAAAATCCTAAATCAGCAAATGCTTCGCGCTCCCTTAGCTTGGAAAGAAACTCGCGATGTATTAATTAGAAATTCACTACTTTCTTCTATACAAACATTGTCTTTACTAGATCGACATGAGCCTGTATGGGAAGGCATTGAGACTGAAGTGGATTTTCAGAACTCTTTGGCTTGGAACATTCGGCAATATTTAAGTGAGGCAGGTAGCCAGACAGACAATTCAATTAGCATCACATTGACTAAGTGGATTGAAAAATCGATTCCTCAAATTTCAAGGACTAATCTGTTACTGAACTGGGGGTTAAAGCTCTGTCCTAAAATCGTACAGGAAGCAGCGCTCAATTGGATTACTATCTATCCTCGCAAATTTCAAACTCACTATTTGCTGGTTGCATGGTTAGAAAGTGATTTGCCCAGCGAGGCTATTAGTTTCGCAGTGCAACAATGGTGCGATCAATTTCCTATAGACGATCATCTAAGTTTTGTCTACAAATCATGGCTAGATGCAGGAGGGGATAAGGAACGGATCCAATCCCACCTTTCTGCTTGGCTCTCTGATCATGCTACTGCCTTAGAAACAAGTTTTGTCTACAAATCATGGCTAGATGCAGGAGGGGATAAGGAACGGATCCAATCCCACCTTTCTGCTTGGCTCTCCTCTCATGCTACTGCCTTAGAAGCTAATTTTGTCTACCAATCATGGCTAGATGCAGGAGGGGATAAGGAACGGATCCAATCTCACCTTTTTGAATGGCTCTCCCTTCATGCTACTGCCTTAGAAGCTCAATTTGTTTACTATTCATGGCTAGATGCAGGAGGAGATAAGGAACGGATCCAATTCCACCTTTCTACTTGGCTCTCTGATCATGCTACTGCCTTAGAAGCTAATTTTGTCTGTAAATCATGGCTAGATGCAGGAGGGGATAAGGAACAGATCCAATCCCACCTTTCTACTTGGCTCTCTGTTCATGCTACTGCCTTAGAAACAAGTTTCGTCTACAAAGCATGGTTAGATGTAGGAGGGGATAAGGAACGGATCCAATCGCACTTTTTTGAATGGCTCTCCCTTCATGCTACTGTCTTAGAAGCTGATTTTGTCTATAAATCATGGTTGAATGCAGGAGGTGACTTCCAGTTAATCCGATCGCCTTTGATTCAATGGCTCGAACAGAATCAAGATTTTTCTGAAATTGACTATATTTGTAATGCATGGCTAAGAGCAGGCGGAGAGTTTGAGATAGTCCGAGAAGCGGCTATCAATTGGTTTAATAGGAATTGGCAAAATGAAAAAGCGACATTTCTGATGCAATCTCTTTTAATGCAAAGGAGTCTACCACTTGAAACACTCACCTGTGTATTAAAATGGTGTCAGAAATTCCCAGGCAATCAGAACTGTCTGATACGATTTAATCATCTGGGAAGCCGTCTTTTTCAAGATGAACTAGCGGAAGATGTATATTTAGCAGCCGAAGCGATTCTTACCTTATTACTCGACAGAAGGGATTTACATGAGCGAGTTCAAGCCCAAATTTATCGAGCGTTAAGTTTTATTGTCGGGGCGAGATCTCTTCAGACAGAAAGTTTTCAAGATAAAGTAGACAATCTTTTTATTCGATGGCTAAAAAATCCTATTTCTTTCGGGGATTCAATAGCACATATTAAAATCCAAAGATTATCTTATTTTCAAATATTTTCTAACTTAATCATTCGAGAGAAACTAAATATTGAAAAAGATCGAGATTGCTTAGAGCGTTTCCTCAAGTGGATTAACCTTTGGGAATCCAACAATAAAGAATCTATCCGTAAAAGTCTCGATTATTTAAAATACAACTATCCCAATCCCAATCTATGGCAAATAGTTCAATTTGAATCAGAATCGTGAATCCGAGGTTTCTATGCGTTGAATATATTCACAGCGATCGTGTTAGTAGTCAATTTTCCTTTTTGGGAGATCACATTGTAGATGTGATGATATGCGATCTAGAAAATACCCTCATAAATATCTGTCATCGTTAGCGATAGATTTATCGAATTTAAGATTACTGTATCCTCACTTCCCAAAACTTCCATTGTCCAAGCCCCTTGCAAATCTTGACGATAAACCTCTACTTTAACTTCATCTTGAGAAACTAAAACATATTCCTGCAAACTACCAATCGTTTGATAATTAACCAGCTTTTCGCGGCGATCGCTTACCTCCGTACTAGGTGACAACACCTCAAAAATCACACAAGGGTAATTCACAAAATACTTATCCCGATCTTCAGGACTACAAGTAATCAGCACATCGGGATAATAGAATATCGTC
Organism: Pseudanabaena sp. BC1403; assembly: GCF_002914585.1. Taxonomy (NCBI): domain Bacteria; kingdom Bacillati; phylum Cyanobacteriota; class Cyanophyceae; order Pseudanabaenales; family Pseudanabaenaceae; genus Pseudanabaena; species Pseudanabaena sp. BC1403. The sequence continues at coordinate 60,742 of NZ_PDDM01000018.1, read as the reverse complement.
TTATTTTGATTAGCAGCCTTTAACTTGACCTTCATATCTGACATAAACACATCGCAAGCCCCACCCCGCAATTGAGAACGTAACCAACTTGCAATATTTAAAGTAATGATATTGTGAGCCTTGCTCCCCCCAGCCATCGCAAAAATCTGACCACCCAAATACTCATGGCGAACTTCGCTCTTACTCTCTGCGTCTAAATATTCCGCAACTGAGAAAATATGAATCGGCGATCGCATAATTTTTGTAACTTGACATGTCAACTATCATATCACCTTAAAATTTACGATGCCAGAGAGAGAAGGCTTGCTCAATAGTCTAGATAGAAGACTTTGATTTAAGCGATCGCATTGTAGATATGGTGATAGGAGATCGCGCTGCATTAACTCCCCATTATTGCCCCAACTAACAACAACCATTTGATCCACGCCCGACAGTTTAACTCCAGTTAGCAAATCAAGACTTGATGTAACCCTAGACATACTAAAATGACTCTGGAGAAGAAATTTCAACATTTCTTAACCTCTATACATTTCATCATTAAATACTTAGTCTAGACAAACCCAAGGTCAAAAAATCTATGGTCGCAACCCCTGAAACCACAAACGCAGCCACTCCCGCTTTCAAAGATGACTTTCGTGAAGGCATTCAGTACTTTGGCGAACCGTTGGAGGGGTTCGACGAGCTAGGACTTGTACCAGTACTCAGCCCAGAAAAATCTGGCGTTACCGATCCTAGCGATCGCGCCGCCGTATTTCAAACCTTACTCGCCGCCGATGCTTTACGCTATCTAACTCTACAAGTCACAGCCAGCAAAGCATCAGGACACCCAGGTGGATTTGCGAGTAGCGCTGAAGCCGTCGCCGCCTTTTATATGCTGGGTCACAAGAACATGCCCACCGAAGTTGGACACCACGCCCCTGGTTACTACAGCGCCATGTTTCTCGATCGCTCTCTCGAAGACATGGGCATCAGCACAGTAACGCAAATGCGCGATCGCTATCGTGAAAAACATGGCTTGCTTGGTCACTTATCAGGATTCATCCCAGGGATTCTCGCTCCTGCTGGCCCCCTTGGACAAGGACAACATTTTGCGATGGCAGCAGCCCTGTTGCATCGCGACAAGCTTTTCCCAGTGACGATGGGTGATGGTGGCATGGGTGAACCCTATCCAATTAGCTCGATCGCCCATTTTCATACCGCCTATCCTGAAGTCACAAATTTTATTCCAATTCTGGTTTGGAATGGCTATAGCCAAGAACATCACAGCATGGTTTCCACCAAGACCAATGCGGAAATGATTGCTTTCTGGAAAGGGAACGGCTTTGATGAAGTGATTCTAGTCGATGCGAAGGATTTTGATGATCAGAATCAGCCAGAAGCCTATGTTGATAGCACCGCTTTCTCTTTCAAACAACGCCTTGCTTTTACAGAAGCAGTTCTTGTCGGTGTAGACAAAGCCGCAAAACTAGCCTTTGGGGGCAAACTGACTGTATTTATCATCAAACAACTTAAGGGCGCTGGAGTTCATGCACGCGGTGCAAAATCCCATAACCTCTATGCTCATCACACCCTTGAGAATCCTGATGTAGTGGCTGGGTTGAAATCCCGTGCGCTCAATCCTGAAGCATGGCAAACCGTTCGCACTAATTTAGAATGGGCTGGCGGAGGTTCTTCTTCCAAAACTGCGGTTACGGAATCAGTACTAGCATTAACCGATTTGGGAACTTTGCCCTTAGAAGAATATGCTGCTGGGGAAGCGAAGATTTCCACAACAGCGATGGGGCGCTTAGTTGGCTATGTCGGACAGACTGACAAGCGCTATATCGTCACTAATGCTGATGGAAATGAAGCTTCAGGGATTGCCAATATTAACCAAGCTCTGAAAATCAATCACCCCACCGAAGATGCACTTTATAATCAAGGGCCAGGTGGACAAGTTTACGAACCATTGAGCGAAGATGCTTGTGCAGGCTTAGCGGTTGGCTTGGCGCTGATGGGTAGCCGTACCCTATGGTGTTCTTACGAATCCTTTGCGATTAATGGACTTCCGATTTGGCAAACAGTTACTCAGGCAATGGCAGAGCTGCGCCGCCCTACACCTGCAACTGTATGCTTATTTACCGCAGGAGCTTTGGAGCAAGGTCGCAATGGCTGGACACACCAACGACCTGAAATCGAAGGCTACTTTGCCTCAATGATGCGTAACGGAAATATATTCCCACTCTTCCCTCTTGATGCGAATAGCATTCAAGTTTGCTACGACTGGGCGTTGAAGGCAGTGAATAAGGGTGTTGTGATTACCGCCAGCAAATCACCTTTGCCTATCCGCACCACGTTTGAGCAAAACCGTCAGGCTCTCGAAGATGGCGCAATTACTTTGCAAGAAACCGCAGGAAATAAGAAGGTGGTCTTCGCTGTCATCGGTGACATGATGTTGATCCCTGTTTACGAAGCAGCGCAAAAACTCGCAGAACAAGGAATTGGTTCCAAAATCGTCTCTATTGTCAGCCCTCGTCGCCTCTATCGTCCAACCGATGTGGCATGGGATACTTGCTCAGAGCCAGATGGAAAGTTCTTGAGCGATGCTGATTTTGAGTCTTTCTTTGGTGGTGATGCTTTAATAGGTATCGTGGGTGGCGCTTCAGCAATGCTGGAACCCGTAATGCTCCGCAGCAATAGCAAGCGCGATGTCTTCTCTTGGAAGCGTGGTGAAACGACTGCATCTGCTGGTCAGTTGTTTGATTTCAATGGCATGAATGCTGACGCGATCGCAAGTCGCGCCAAGCAGTTGATTAGCTAATCTAAAAGAAGGCGTGCTTTGCACGCCTTCTTTTTAGATTTGCAGATAAATTCTTTCAACTTCTGATGCAGGTAGAGGCTTGTTAAATAAGTAGCCTTGCCCATATTTACAACCAACTTTTTGCAGCCATTCAAGCTGTTCCCTTGTTTCAATCCCTTCGGCGATCACTGCTAGACCGAGTTGATCGCTAAGAGCAATGATGGTATCTACGACATGGTAGTTACGATTTTCGGTTTGGATTTGACTGACAAAAGAGCGATCAATTTTGAGGTTATCCACAGGAAAGCGATGGAGATAACCGAGAGAAGAATAACCTGTACCGAAATCATCAATGCTGATTTGAATATGACGCGATCGCAATTCTTGGGTTAGAGCGATCGCAGTTTCAGCACTATCCATAATCGCACTTTCTGTAATTTCTAATTTGATATTGGCAGGATTAGCTTTAGTTTCGGCAAGAATGCGATCGATATCAGCGAGTAGAGTCGCACAAGAAAACTGCCGCACTGAGAGATTGACACTCATGGTTAGGTCTGTCCAGCCTTGCTGATGCCATGTATAAAGCTGCTCACAAGCTTGCTTAAATACCAACATCCCCACAGGCACTATTAAGCCAGTTGTTTCCATAGAAGGAATAAATTCGGCGGGAGAAACCATGCCCCGCTCAGAATTTCGCCAACGTACTAATGCTTCAAAACCTACTAGCTTTTCAGATTGCAACTCGATGATTGGTTGATAAAAGAGAATAAACTCTTTTTGTTCTAGTGCTCGCTGAAGATCATTTTCTAAAATCAAGCGATTGAACATGGCGAGATGCATTTGGCGATCAAAGATTTGATGGCTATCCTTACCGCGTAATTTGGCTTGATACATTGCTGTATCTGCATCTTGCAATAGCTCCTCTGCTTGGCGATCGCTATTTTTACCTAGGGCAATTCCCATGCAGACCGTGATAAAGATTTCACAATTTTCTACTGCGAATGGTTGCGTAAAACTTTGGAGGATTTTCAGAAGAAATGGCTCTATAGAACTTTCTTCATCAATCTGATGTAGCAAGAAACAAAATTCATCGCCACCCATCCGCGCCAGTAAATCATCGGAGCGGAGATGCTGCTGTAAACGTTGAGCGATCGCAATTAGTAATTGATTGCCAACAGCATGACCAAAGGAACCATTCACCAATTTGAATTGATCGCAGTCTATATAAACTAAAGCTAAGGATGATTCTCCCGCTTGTAAACTCTCTTTTAATTCTTGAACTAAGAATGCTCGACTTGGTAACTTAGTGAGAGCATCTTCTAAAAGCATATTTTGCAACTGGGCAGTACGCTTTTGCACCATTGCTTCTAATTGCGTATTAAAGATTGCTAATTGTTGATATTGCTGGTGAATGCGGATCATTGAGCGCACTCTTGCGGTTAGCTCTAAACGATTGACAGGCTTACTAATAAAGTCGTCAGCACCTGCAAATAAGCATTGAGCCAGATCTTTTTTAGTGGTTAAGGCTGTAACCACAATAATTGGCACGGCACTCCATTTTGACATCGCTTTAATCCGCCGACAGACTTCAATGCCATCCATATCTGGCATCATCACATCCAGCAAAATCAGATCGGGTTGAAAGGCTTCTAGATTAGCGATCGCATCTTTACCACTAGCCGCATAATGCAAATGATAGTCTTGATTTTCCTGTTCAAAGTCTTCACTGGTACTTAAAAGTGTTTCAATAACATCAAAATTATCAGGTTCATCGTCAACGACTAGGATAGAAGGTTTGTTCATGAGACTTAATTGAGGATTGGAAATTAGAATAAGGTGCTGTCAATAGAATATCTTACCAAGCAGCAATTCGTAGGGTGGGCAATGCCCACATTAATGATTTTGGGCTAATTGAGAACTAAAAATTGTTGAATAAGTTTTGTTAATTGCCTCAGCTTAACAGGTTTACTCAAATAATCATTAGCTCCAGCGGCAAGACAACGCTCTACATCATTTTCCATGACTAACGCCATGATGGCAATAATTGGCACATGTTCGAGTTTAGGAATTTGGCGAAGCTGTTTTGTAACTTCTAAGCCATCCATCTCGGGCATTTGCATATCCATCAAAATTAAATCAGGTTTTGATGCCTGAGCCAAGGCGATCGCTTCTTGTCCATTTTTGGCTACTACCATGTTATAGCCTTTAGCAGTTAAGTAGCTAGAAATTGTCATGATGTTGGGTTCGTTGTCATCTACCAGCAAAATTTGATAGGAATAGCTTTGTTCGTTCTGGTTGGATTCAGGGGTGATTTCGGTCTGATTGAAGACGGGTGGCAAGGGCTTAACAGAGGCTTTATAAGGAAGTGCAATTGTAAAGCAGCTACCCACACCTATTTCACTAGTTAACATGACTGTGCCCCCATGCATTTCCACTATACGTTTTACTAACGCTAACCCCAATCCAGTGCCCTGATATTGACGATTGAGAGCGCTATCAATTTGAATGAAAGGCTGAAATAGCTTGCTAATATTCTCTGGAGAAATACCGATACCTGTATCGATCACCGAAAAGTAAAGATAGCTCAATTCTTCCAATTCGCGCTTGGGGTTAACGATCGCAGGAGGTTGATTAGGAGACTCTTTATTTCCTAAAGAGTGTGGATGAGTGCTAACCTCTAGGGTGATGCGTCCACCATCTGGAGTAAATTTGACAGCATTATTAAGCAAGTTAATCAAGACTTGGCGAATACGTCGTTCATCGATATTTAATTCAGAAAGATTGGGTAAAATTTTTGTTTCTAAATGGATACTTTTTTTATGGGCTTGCTGCTTGATAAAAGGAAGACAGGATTGGCAGAGAAATTCGACAGATATATTAGAGTATTCTAGATCAATTTGTCCAGATTCAATTTTAGCGACATCGAGAATGTCATTAATGAGTTCCAATAGATGCGATCCACTACGTTCAATAGTTTGCAGAGCCTTGATTTGAGAACTAGTAACTTTACCAAAAATCTGCTCTTGCATTCCCTCAGTCATCCCCAGAATCGCATTAAGAGGGGTGCGGAGTTCATGGCTCATATTAGCCAAAAACTCATCTTTTAGTCGGGTAGCACGCGCAAGTTCTTCATTGGATATTGCTAGCTGTTGATTGATTTCGGTAAGGTTCTGCTGAGTTTTCTGGCGATCGCAAAGTTCTTGCTGCAACTTTTCAAATAAATCAGCTTGTTGAATGGCGATCGCTAACTGATTGGCAATTTGTTGGAGTAAATTGATTTCCCATACTTGCCAATGGCGCGGGCGATCGCATTGATGTACGATTAGTAAACCCCATAGGGTATCATTTTGAACGATAGGAACAACAAGCTCGGCTCTGACCTGTATCTCGGCAAGAAACTCTACCAGACAGGGTAACACCTCACTCGACTGGGCTTCGCGATCGCTGAGGGCGTATATTCTTCCTTTAACATAGCGATCATAATTAACTTGAGGGAAAATCTCTTCAGAAAAAGCTATATCTAGAATTGGTTTCCATTGAGATAAAACAGATTCAGCTATAGCAGTACCTGTTCCGTCAGGGGAAATTCGATAAACTAGCACCCGATCAGATTTTAAAACCTGATGAACTTGCTGTACAGTTGCATTTAGGATCTCAGGTAGATTCAAGGTTGAGCGAATTCGTTGAGTAATTGCTGCCAATAATTTCTCCTGATCAACTTGTTGGCGAATCAATTCCTCGGCTTGCTTGCGATCGCTAATATCCACCACTACAAAGACACATTCGTCCTCGGAGAGCAGCGCCAATCCAACGAGAACATGAATAGAATGGCCATCCTTGTGATAGTAGACTTTTTCCCAAGGCGCAATCACGCTACTAGGCTCCAGATGCTGGATAGCATGGCGATCAATTGGTAGATATTCGGGAGGGGTTATGTTTTCCCAGCTAATTTGCTTGGCGTTCAGCTCTTCTCTCGTATAGCCAAGCATTTCCAAGAAGCGATCATTAGCATCGCGAATCTGTCCGTTCAAGTCAGTAAACATCATCCCCACGATGTCTGATTCAAATATGCGCCGAAACCGATTCTCGCTTTTCAGTAGAGCTAATTCGGCCTGTTTACGTTCAGTTTGATCGCGGACAATGATCAATGCCTCGTCATCGCTAATCGGCACAATCCGTACTTCTTCAAAAACTAGGCGATCGCCTCGATATAACTGATGCTCATAAACCTGCAATTTTCCCGTAGCGATCGCTTGTGCGAGCATCTTTAGCTGCTGCTGTAATAGATCTGGTGGCAATACTTCCGAGAGATGCTGCTGAATTGGCAAGAAATTTTGTTCGGGATCTTTAGAATTGATATATTCCAAACATCTACCATCACGCGACACACGCAGCAATAAATCAGGAATAGCCTCGATCATTGCGCGTACATGGGATTCACTACTGTGAAGAGCTTTAGTTCTTTCTTCGACCTTAAGTTCTAAGGATTGATTGAGTTCGATGAGTTCTAATTCTACTTTTTTGCGCTCAATTAATTCTTCCTGTAGCTGTTGATAGGTAGTGATTTGTTGGTTTTCTAATAACTCATTGCGATTTTCCAACAAAGATATTTTTTCTGCCTCTAGACGCATCACTTTTTGCTCTAAAACCTCTGCTAAATTGTAAAGTTCGATTGGATTAAGTGCTTGCAGTAAGCTCGTCTGGGTGATAATCCCCAAAAGTCCTCCCTCTTCGCCTACTACAGCGATGCGGCTGATGAATCGCTGCTCCATGATTTGATGTACCATCCACAGCGAATCCTCTGGCTTGACCGCAAAGAGCGGACTGCTCATCATTACTGCCGCCGTCCAACTTTCTAGGTTTAAGCCTAAGGCTTGAAACTGGACAATATCGCGCTCAGTCAAAATCCCCACAGGTACTTGTAAACAACGATCCTGTTTTAGCCTAGTTTCCACAATGATCACAGAGCTAATGCGATAGCTAGCCATCAGTTTAGCGATCGCTAACATAGAGTCTTCGGGAGCCGCACAGATCACTTCACGAGTCATTACCTCATTTACGAGCCTTAGTCGCAGTAGATCGATTGGTCGGGAAGTTTGGCGTAAGCTTTCGTAGGTGACAATTCCCACTATGTGATCGCTATCATCCACAATTGGCAAATGACGGATATGGTGCTGCTGAATGAGATTAATCGCAAAAAACAAATCAGTAAAAGCAGACTCTCGCAGAGTGATTACAGGATGAGCCATGACTTCTGTTACTGGAACATCTAGGGGTAGTTGCTCGGCGCTTAGACGCACTACGTCTCGCTCAGTGACGATGCCTACTAACAGCTCATTATCTACAACCAATACACAACTTGATCGCACTTCTATATTCAATTGAGCCGATTGATTATCTACAGTTTTAGCTGTATCACATTGCGATCGCACCCCACTCATCAAAGCGATCGCCTCCAATACCTTGGTGTCGGGCGCAACAATGATGGGATCATAAATAATCGCTGACACCAGTTCTATTTGAGTAGGATAATTAAACATAAATTTGTGAGGCTCTATTCTCAATCAAGTTCCAACTGTGAGCGAATCGGCAAAGAAATATTTACGGTTGTCTGTTGTTGATAAATGCTACTAATCGAAAAAAGCCCTCCAGCTAATTCAACAATCTTTTTGACAATTCTTAATCCCAAACCTATACCTTGTTGTTCATAGGTCTTACGCTCAAACTGGACAAAAGCGCCAATACGCTCAACTTGCTCTTTGGTCAAACCTCGACCTAGATCATGCACCGACAAATTAAACATCTTGTCCACTACTCGGCTATTAATTTTGATAATTGTGCCTGAAGCGGAGAATTTTACAGCATTATCAACTAATTCATAAAGAATCGTCGCAAGATATCGATCTGATAGCGCTATCTCTGAGTCCTCAAGGTCAAAGATCAGATTATCATTACCACGCCTTAGCTTGTGAACATAAGATTTCAACATCGCTTCAACTTCGGTACTAGAGAATTTAGTATGAGCTGTTTTGAAGGATTGTTGACGACTTGGGGATGATTCTAACTCTAAGTAAGTCAGAAATTTTTTGGTTAAATTTTCTAGGCGCTTCGCTGATTCGTCAACCCAACCTAGCATTTCTCGGATTTCAGTAATATCCATATTTTCGATATCTTCTTTCAGCAAAGATATCGCACCCATAATGCCATTTAGGGGTGTATTTAGCTCATGGGACATTCTCGACGCTAAAGTGCCCCGCAATTCATTGAGAGCGCTTTCGAGGATATTAATCGTATTTGATTGGATATGTGAGAGGGTTTGAATATTGTCATACTGCTGCTTGATCCTCAGCATTGAATGAACCCTCGCGCGCATCTCAACACTATTAATTGGCTTACTGATAAAGTCATCAGCTCCAGCATTTAGACAATTAGCTAGATCAGTCTTAGAGCTTAATGCTGTCACCATAATAATTGGCACAATTTGCCATTGAGGATTAGCTTTAATCAGCTTACAGACCTCAATGCCATCCATCTCTGGCATCATCACATCTAGCAAAATCAGATCGGGTTGAAATGTTTCAAGACTAGCGATCGCACTTTTGCCATTAGCCGCGTAATGCAATTGGTATTTCTGTGCACTCAAGAGAGTCTCAATCACATCAAAATTATCAGGTTCATCATCAACAACTAAAATAGAAAATGTATTTGTCATGAATTTTTATCCAGATAATCCTCTAAATAAGCAACAACCAAAGGATAACTTTGATCGATTTCTAGCACTAGGCGATCGCACCCTTCTAATTGCTGATTGCGCCCTGCAACTTCTAATTTAAAAAGAATCTCAGCGAAGGCTTTAGCACCAATCATCCTACTACTTCCCTTTAAAGTATGAGCAACATATTCTATCTGAGAAGCGTCTTGATCCAAAACTGCTTGATGCAGCTTGGTTAATAAGACAGGACATTCTTCGTTTAAGAAGAGATTAACCATCCGTTTAGGTAAAGTCAGAGAAACTTTCTCAATCTCTCTAAGCGCATTACTATCAAAGTCCGTCAACATTTCATCTGTAGACGATTGTATTTCAATTTCTGTCGAACTATTACCCCACCGCTCAATTATTCTTTGTAAAGTATCAAAAGATACTGGCTTGCTAATATAGTCATCCATCCCCGCATCTAAACACATTTCGCGATCGCCTTGCATAGCGCTAGCAGTCATGGCGATCAATGTCGGACGAGATGGGCTTGTCGATAGTTTTGACCATTCCTTGACAATATAGGTCGCGGTTTCCAGTCCATTTAGGCGAGGCATTTGGACATCTAAGAACACAATATCAAAAGCATGGTTTTTCAGCGCGTCGATGGCTTCTAATCCATCATTGACAATCGTTGGTGCATAACCCATTTTACTGAGCATCGCCAAAACCATTTCTTGGTTGATCAAATTATCCTCCGCAACCAAAATATTTAGTGGTAATTGCGTAGCAAGCTCAATACTAGGAGGCTGGGCTTTACGCAACATACTTCTCTTTTCATAGGGAGGCATGGCATGAGGTCGTTCATTTGTAGCCGAGACTGGCAAAGTGAAAGAGAAAGTAGAACCCTTGCCTAGATAGCTTTCCGCCCATATATGCCCCCCCATCATCTGTACTAATTTTTGACAAATCGCTAGTCCTAATCCCGTGCCACCATACTGACGAGCCGTAGCGATCGATGCTTGAGTAAAGGGTTGGAATAACTTTTGGATCTGTTCAGGCGAAAGACCAATTCCTGAATCTTGTACCTCAAAAAGTAGTGTTAGCTCTTCTTCCAATTCGACTTGTGGCGATAAAGATGGTGATACGGACAGTTGTACGGCTCCAGTGTGAGTGAACTTGACAGCATTGTTCGCTAAATTAAGCAGGATTTGACGCAGCCTGATCGGATCACCGAGAATATATGCTGGTAATTTTGCATCAACTTGGTACTTTAACTCAATTCCTTTTGATTCAGCTTGCTGGCTCAGTAGCGCACAGGTATCAGCAATCATCCCATGCAAATCAATCGGTAGATTTTCAAATAAAAGTTTTTGGGATTCAAGTTTGGAGAAATCGAGGATGTCATTAATTACTGTTAAAAGTATTTCCCCGCTAGTTTGAATGGATTGGACAAACTTATTTTGTTCTTGATCTAGGGAAGTAGTTGCTAATAGCTCCGTCATTCCTATGACTCCATTGATAGGAGTACGAATTTCATGGCTCATCATCGCTAAGAAATCGGACTTAACTCGCAGGGCAGACTCGGCTACTTCTTTGGACTCTTGAAGATTGATTTCGTAATTTTTGCGATCAGTAATGTCACGAAACCTCCAGACAAATCCCCAAAATTGACCATTGGGCGAAGTCACAGAACTACTAAAATATTCATATGTGAGTTCATTGAGCACTATCTCACCGTGGGTAACTTGCTCTGGCTCGTCGTAGGTTTCTTCTAAGATCTGGGCGATTTCTGGAGGGAAGCTTGCTATTTGCAGTAACGGTAACTCCTGAGTTTGAGTAGTAGTCGTAATATTTTTAACATCGCATATTTCACACATTTTTTGGTTATATGCGACTAACCGCCCCTGTTCATCTACAGCAATAATTCCCTCTAGACTAGCTTCGAGCTGAGCATGAATCAGCGCATTCGCTCGTTCCAACCGATCATGCTGCTCTTTAATGCGTAACATGGAAGCTACCCTCGCTCGAAACTCCAGAGAGTTTAAGGGTTTACTGATAAAGTCGTTGGCTCCTGCATTCAGGCATCTTGCCAAATCTTCTTTAGAGTTAAGCGCCGTAACCATAATAATTGGCACGGCTTGCCACTTTGGTAGAGCTTTAATGCTTTTACAAACCTCAATGCCGTCCATAACTGGCATCATGACATCTAGCAAAATTAGATCGGGCTGAAATGTGTCGAGATAGGCGATCGCATCTTTGCCACTAGCAGCATAGTGCAACTGGTAATCTTGATTGTTCAAGATGGTTTCGATTACATCAAAATTATCAGCTTCGTCGTCAATGATTAAAACAGATGCTAGATTCATTGCCTATCTTCTTAAGTCGCTAAAAATTGATGGATAGTGTTCGCAAGTTGCTTTAGCTTAACAGGTTTCGCGATATATTCATTATCTCCTGCTGTGATCGCGATCACCAATCATTGCTATAGCAATGATTGAGTTAGTTAGGACAAATCAAGCCTTATATTGCTACAGAGACATCAGCGCAATAATCGAAATGTTAACCGCATATTGAATACGTTGGCAAATGGGAATTAGAATGTAGTCAGTTAAAATAATCTCTTCTTCCTCTCAACAGATTTCATTAATTAACAAGCAGATACTACTCCCTTCCCCCCGTTGCGGCGCGAAGCGCCACAACGTCTAATCCTTCACTGGGAAGGGAGTATCTCCTAGTTAATTAATGGGATAATGTGAAATAGATCTTTTTCAACTTTATGACTCAACTTCAACTTGACGTTGAATGAAATCGAAGTCTTCAACTAGCCGAAATGCTATTGGATTTGAATGAACATAATATCTTCTGGTATTCACAGCCATCAGCAAGGGGATATCAGAAGATGCAGCTTTGAGAATCAAGATGATACTCCCTTACCACTAAAGAAATAGGCATCTAAACCCAAGAAATGGCGATGCGGGGCAAAGCCCCCGCACCGCCATTTCTTGAATGGGAAGGGAATAGATCTTTTATGCTTACTTTTCCTGATGCAAGTTTTTCATGGCAAGAAATGTTTTAAACCCAATAAAATCAGAGGCGATGCTTTGCATCGCCTCTGATTTTATTGGGTTTAAATGGATTTAGATATGATGATTCGATATTTGCCCCTTGTAGTGGGGACATTAGGGGGCTTTGCCCTATTAGCTAATCGCATGGTGACTGCAAATCTCACCTCTAGTCAGTCTCGTGCTGATGCTTTGGGAGTTTTGTTGAGCGCGGTTTTGATTTTGGTGGGGCTACTGTGGCAACAAGCGCAGCCGAAACCACCTGATGCAGTCAATTTAATTGGCGAAGAAGGTTTAGAAATTGATGAAGCGCTGCCCGATGTAATCAAAACCGAACTGGCTTGGGCATCGCATATTTTGCTGACGAATACTGTGACTAAGGTGGTGGCGATTTATTACGATCGCAAGACAATTTTACGGCGGGGTATCTTAGGCAAGAGCAATCAGGTAAATATCGGCACGATCGCTGAGCGGGTAATGAAAACCCAAAAGCCAATTTATCTGGTCAAACTAGAGCTTTATCCTGGGCGGGTGGAGTTTGACTATCTACCCGAAAATACTCAGGGCGTAATTGTGCAACCTCTAGGCGAAAAAGGAGTCATGGTATTAGGCGCAAATATTCCGCGTAGCTATACTAAGCAAGATGAAAATTGGGTAACAGCGATCGCTGACAAACTCACCTATAATCTCGAAAAAATATCCTCATAAAATTATGCGAAATAATAAGCTAAATCGTATTTTTACAACTGTTACATTATCTTCATTGCTCACTGCTTCCTTAGTTTTACCTGCATTTAATCAAGCGATCGCGCAAACTCCTCAAGAGAGTAGTGATACAGCCGAGCCAACCAAGCCAACCAAACCAAGTTCGCCTGTAATTTCCCAAGAAAAACGAGCTTTGATAAAAGAGCTGTTAGAAATTACCGAATCCAGCCAAAATGCCCAACAAATCATGGATGCGATGGTACGCGCAGAATTACCCAAATTAGTATCGACTATCCTCCAAAATGTTCCTGCACTCGACAGCGATAGCCCAGAAGTTCAAAAGAAATTGAGCGACATCGTGTCACGGATGGCTGGCAAATATCGCGATCGCGTGATCAAAAAAATTGATGTCAACCAATTGATTGATGAGGTGTCCTACCCAATCTATGACAAGTATTTTACGACCTCTGAATTGCGAGACATCATTGGCTTTTATAATTCGGCAACGGGCAAAAAGGCGATCGCTGTACTACCTCAGGTTGTTGGTGACTCCATGAAGCGTACCAATGAAATTTTGTTACCCAAAATGTCTAGCATTATGGCTGAAATCATTGCTGAAGAGCTATTAAATGCATTGCCCCGTAAATAATCAGTGCAAAGCAATGTAACCGTCTTAGCGATTGCTATACTGTAATGCTGTAAGTGCTTTGTCGCATCAGCAAGCCTTTCACACATTCCACTTTCACATATTTCAACTGTTACACCCTCAATTACATTCTTAAAAGACGCATGGCACTTCTAGATCGACAAGGTCGTTTATTTGGCAAATTTAGCATTCTCGACATCGGTGCGATCGCCACCATCCTGATCGTCCTGATTGGCTTACTCATCGTTCCTGGCAACGGCGGCAGTTCGATCGCTCAAATGCTATCTGCTGAAAATAAGACCGTCCAAGTCGATATGAATGTGCGTGGTTTAAGTGCTACCGATCCTCAAAACCTTATCAAAATTGGCGACAAAGTAAAAATCATCATCCGTAATCAACCACGCGGTGAAGTCACCATCAAAAAAGTAGAAATCTCAACCCCAAAAATTGTCGCGGCAAAATCTGACGGCACTGCGGTCTATTTTGACGACCCTCGCGCTATCTCTACTTCTCAATCAGACCTTGCTATCACCCTCGAAGCAACTGCCCAAATTACTAATGACGGGGCTGTATTTGCTAGTGAAAAAGTCAAAGTTGGTACATCAATTGACATTGAAGGTCCGAAATACATTATTCGGGGTAGTGCAATGGCGGTGAGGTATTAATTATGCAACCCCCATTTCCTCAAGGCTTTGTACTTAAAGGTCGCTATGCTGTCCGATCAACAATTGGACAGGGTGGCATGGGGCGCACTTATCTAGCGCAAGATCTAGAGCGCTTTAACGAAACCTGCGTATTGAAAGAATTTATCCCTCCTCAAGATTCTCAAGAGGTGACAGAAAAAGCGAAAGAGCTATTTCGTCGTGAAGCGTCGGTGCTATATCAAATCCGTCATCCGCAAGTGCCAGAATTTCGCGCAACCTTTGAGTCTGAGGGCAGATTGCTCTTAGTCCAAGACTATGTCGAAGGTAAAAACTACCGCAATTTACTACTCGATCGCCTCAAGGTTGGACAGACATTCTCTGAGAATGAGATTTTTGCACTGATGCAGCAGCTTTTACCAGTGCTGAGCTATTTGCATGGGCACAATATTATTCACCGCGATATTTCCCCTGAGAACCTAATGTTGCGATCGCAGGATAACTTACCTGTACTGATCGATTTTGGGGTTGTGCAGGAAACCACCGCAAAACTAAATTCACAGATGGGCATTCCCGCCTCAACCGTTGCAGGTAAAGCAGGCTATGCGCCCCCCGAACAATTACAGTCGGGCAATGCCTATGCCAACAGCGATCTCTATGCCCTTGCGGTAACTTCGATTGTTTTGCTGACGGGTCGCGAGCCATCAGAGCTATTTGATAGCATCAATCTGGCATGGAATTGGCAACAGTTTGCCAATGTTAATCCTGCATTCGCAAGGGTAATCAACCAAATGTTGAGCTATAAACCCACCAATCGCTATCGCTCGGCAGATGAGGTGACACAGGCTCTGCAAGTAGCCCAAGCTTCTTTTTCGGGCGCAAAAACCTATGCGGTAGGACGACAAGTGCCATCCAATGTGGCGGCAAATATTCCCCAAAGAACAGTAGTAGCTGGTGCTAGCAATCGCAATCCAGCAAATTATGGTACTCAAAATTCGCCTAATCGATCAACCAGTGGTGGCGGTGTCAACTGGTTCTTGGGAATTTTAATTATTTTGGTAGCTGGGTTTGGCTCTTGGGCGATCACCTCTTTCTTTTTTAGTCGTAATCGCGCTACTACCAATCCGACCGAAACTGCGATCTCTTCTCCCACGGCAACACCAAGCGCGACAAATGTACAGAATATCAACACCAGCCTTGAACTTAAGTCAGTGAATGAGGGCTTAAATCGTGGATTCAGTAGCGAGAAGATTGCGGCAGGGCAAGTCGTTAATGTACGTTTTAATGGCGAAAAAGATGAGCTTTTAACTGTTTCGCTAAATGGTGCTGATTTGCAAATGACCATCCAAAGTGATGATCAAGTTAGTCTAGACCGCAAAGCAATTGATAATGCTACAGGATATTGGCAAGGTCGTCTGAAAAAAGATGGTGTGTACTATATCAAAATCAAAACCACTGGTACAAATGAAACTACTTATAAGCTCGATGTCCAGTTAGAAGCTCCAGTAAAAGCTCAGCCGACACCAACCCGAACTCCTACGCCAAGTCCAACAGCTACGCCTAAGGATACACCCACAACTACGCCCACTCCTATTCCTACCCCTACTTCTGGACAGCCTGATCCTACTAGATCGCCTGATCCTACGCCCACTCCTATTCCTACCGAACCACCGCGATCGCCCTCGCCAGTTCCAATTCCCACTGAGCCTGCACCAGAGCCCACCAAACCACTTACATTTTAAAATAAATATATAAGAATAGGCGGCGCTTCGCACCGCCTATTCTTATATATTTAGGAATACCAAATTAATGCAAACCGTAGATATCAAGTTCCAAAAGCTGCATCCAGATGCTCAAGTTCCTAGTTATGCCCATCTTGGCGATGCTGGTGCTGATGTTTATTCAGTTGCTGAAGTCACGCTCCAGCCTCAGCATCGCGCTGCCATTCCCACAGGATTAGCAGTCGATATTCCCATCGGCTACGAAATCCAAGTGCGTCCCAAAAGCGGACTTGCTCTCAAACATGGCATTACCGTTCTCAATTCGCCTGGAACAGTTGATGCTGGTTATCGTGGCGAGATTCAAGTGATTGTGATTAATCTTGGAACAGAAGCTTATACTTTCACAAAAGGTCAAAAAATTGCTCAGCTAGTACTAAAGCCAGTGATTCAAGCTCAATATATTGAAGGAGAACTCGGAACTAGCGATCGCGGTTTTGGCGGTTTTGGGAGTACAGGGTTAACTTAGAGATTACAAAACCAAGAATTGGTGGTGCGGGGCTTTGCCCCGCACCACCAATTCTTGAAGGGAGTATGTATGCCAAGCGTTAATCAACCAAAGCTCATCATATTTTCTCAGCATGGAATGAGCGATACCAACCATGCGATGAAATCATTAGCTCATAAAGTTGCACCGCCGCATTCTCATATCGTTGCGCCAAATCTGGGGTTTATCCAAACCCACTTTGAGATTGCACCTTTGATTCAAAAGGTTGAGCGATCGGCTGCCCAAGCTTTTGCCCAGTACCCTGATTTATCAGCGCGGATCATGGCTACTTCTCTGGGAGGTGTGATTTGGATTGAGGTATTATCTCGCCATCGAGAATGGTGGTCAAAAATCGAGTCTTTGGTATTGTTAGGATCGCCTATAGGTGGTGCAGATCTTGCCCGAATTATCGATCCTTTTGGGTGGGGTATTGGGATGGCTAAGCATCTTGGCAAAAATCGGCGACCTCTAGCAGAGCAAATTACAGCAGTAGTTCCCACATTGGTAGTGGCGGGTAATATCGATAGTGATGGTACGGTCACAACTGAGTCTACAAAGTTAAAATACGCTCATTTTGTCTGCTTAAACAATGTAAGTCACCCCGCGCTGAGGTTTGATCCTGCGGTAGCTGAAACGATTCAAGAATTTTGGGCAAAGCCTAGAGAACCTCTACCTGCACCCGAAATAACGCTAATTTCAGAGTTAATAACGCATTTTCGTGCCGTATCAGGCATCACTGATGCAAATTCGCGAGATGTGCGCCATGCCAAGACTGCATTTTCTTTTGCCGATGGAACTAGCCTCCACACTTGGAAAAATATTTTCGGCGTTGATCATATATTCATCTCTAACTCTGATGGGGAATGTCAATACGCTGGTTTTGTTGGCTGGGTTCACTCTGCTGGACTGAAAAGAGCTATAGGTAAAGCGATAGAAGCTCAAAGAGTATGAGGCGGTGCGAAGCGCCGCGCCTCATACTCTTTGAGGTTTGTCTAGAACAGGTCTAAATCAGTCACAGCACCTTTACTACTCGTTGAAACCAGCTTGGCATATTTTGCCAAAACACCTTTGGTGTAGCGAGGAGCAGGAGGATTCCAATTTGCACGACGGGCAGTAAGTTCCTCATCGCTGACATTGAGTTGAATCAATCGCTGATGTGCATCAATCGTGATTGAGTCGCCTTCATTTACTAAGGCGATCGCACCACCAACAAAAGCCTCAGGCGCAACGTGACCAACCACCATGCCATAGGTTCCTCCAGAGAACCGTCCATCGGTGATTAAAGCAACTGAATCACCCAAGCCAGCACCAATAATCGCACTGGTTGGCGCGAGCATTTCACGCATACCAGGTCCACCCTTTGGTCCCTCGTAGCGAATTACTAATACATCCCCAGCATTAATCTTGTTAGCGAGAATTGCCCCAAGACAATCTTCTTCCGATTCAAAAACACGGGCTGGGCCAGTGATGATTGGATTTTTGACACCAGAGATTTTCGCGACTGCACCTTCTAAGGCAAGGTTACCTCTGAGAATAGAGAGATGTCCTTGCTTGTACATAGGACGCTCCCAAGGACGAATGACATCTTGATCGGCACGAGGTTCGGCAGGAATATCTTTGAGAAGTTCTTCGACAGTTTGCCCTGTGATAGTGATGCAGTCACCATGTAATAAGCCATGAGCTAACAACATCTTCATCACTTGAGGAATGCCACCAGATTTATGTAAATCGGTCGCAACGTAACGTCCCGATGGCTTGAGATCGCAAAGAACAGGAACATTCTCGCGGATCCGCTCGAAGTCATCAAGGTTCCATTCCACACCTGCGGAATAGGCGATCGCTAAAAAGTGCAAGACTGCATTTGTCGAGCCGCCTACTGCCATAACGACAGAAATCGCATTCTCAATCGATTTGCGTGTGATGATGTCGCGAGGCAACAAATTATTGCGAATCGCGTTGACTAAAACAGTGCCAGCCAGTTCAGTATTAGCGGCTTTTTCGGGTGCAACGGCTGACATGGTAGAGGAATACATCAAGCTCATGCCCATTGCTTCAAATGCTGAAGACATGGTGTTAGCAGTATACATGCCACCACAGGAGCCAGCCCCAGGACAAGCATTGCGCTCAACTGAGTTGAGTCTGACTTCATCAATTCGACCTGCACTATATTGGCCAACGGCTTCAAAAGAACTAACTACGGTCAAGTCTTCGCCATCAAGATGTCCTGGTTCGATTGTCCCGCCATAGACAAATAAAGCAGGAATGTTCATTCTTGCCATTGCGATCATCGCCCCTGGCATATTCTTGTCACAGCCACCGATCGCTAAAATGCCATCCATACTCTGACCAGTACAGGCGGTTTCAATCGAGTCCGCAATTACATCGCGGGACACAAGTGAATATTTCATCCCCTCAGTTCCCATGGAGATCCCATCACTGATCGTGATCGTGCCAAAAACTTGGGGCATCCCATTAGCAGCACGAATTCCTGCTTCAGCGCGGATCGCCAAAGGTGCAATCCCCATATTGCAAGGGGTAATTGTGCTGTGGGCGCTTGCCACACCGACAATAGGTTTAGTAAAATCTGAGTCTTGAAAACCAACAGCGCGTAACATAGCGCGGTTAGGCGATCTCTGAACGCCTTCGGTAATTGCACGACTTCTGCGATTGTCGGACATAATTCACATCTCTGTTATTAGCTTAATCAACTAAAACATTTTAGAATTTTTAGACACTAGAATAATCATCTTGGACTATCGGCAATTACCAAATGCAACTTCAAACGCAATTTCCTAAGCACTTGTCTGATCGTTTGCCAACTCGTCTAAACCGTCGTGCTGCCCTTGGGGCTACTGCCTTGACTATCGCACTTGTCCTCTATGGTTGTGGAGAAAGTAAAGTTTCCCAATGTAACAAAGTTGTTACTATCGCCAATAAAACTGCGGCTCTGGCAATTCCCAAGGATCTTGCGGGCTTTGCGCCATTAGCTGCAAGTATTGATCAAATCCGCACAGAAATACAAGCGATCGCAGTTCAAGACTCAAAGCTTAAAGAATTACAAACGCAATTGTTGGGGGTCTATGGTGATACTTCTCAAGCTTTAAAGGAACAAGTCAAAGCAACACAGGCTAAAGATACCAATGCCATGAATAAAGCCGAGCAAGATTTAGAAACTGCATCAAAGAAAGAAAGTGAAGTCGTCGATCAAATTAATGCTTTATGCAGTAAATAAAACCGATAAATATTAAAACCAATAAATTTTTAAAAAGTGTTACGGGTCAACACTTTTTAAAATTTATTGGTTCATGGTTGCTCAGAAATTGCTATAGGATTGCTCTTGACGAGATTGATCAACAGATTCAATCACTTTTTGACGTTCTCGCTTCCACATTTTTTTAAGCTCATCACTGTAGCCTAATATTAAATAAGGAAAGCGATTGAAAATTTCTTTTAATAGCAACTCCACATCAGCTTCACTGGGGCAAGGACAGGCATACTCTTCACCTTGGCGATCGTGTAATGCCAGACTATAAAATTTGCCATACTTGGTGGAAGTCACCTTTTTGTAACCCCAAATTAACTGATCAAGCTTAATAGCTTTCATATCAATGTTCTGAAGTTGCAGCAGCCAAGAGTGAGTGAGTTGGTTATTGCCAATCGTAATCGTATTAATTCCCGAATTAGCCTCTGCATCGATTTCTTGATTCAGGGTTTGCCAATCACCTAGCTTTGCTAGACGTTTGCTAATTGGATGATTGCCAAGATCCGATCGCCAGCGTATTGCAGATATGATTTTCCACAGGCTAAATAATGAGATCGGCACTCCAAATAGCAAGGCAAAATAACCAACAGCACGATAATCTCCAGTATCCAGCATAAATGGCAGAAATGTTCCCTTGAGTGTAGAACTCTGAGATTCAATTGGATCTACAATTCTGCTTTTAACTTCGCTGGAAATATCTGACAAACCACCAGTAACTTGAGTGCTGTTGGCACTAACTCCAGACTTCACCAAAAGAATGCGTTTATTTAGTTTCAGAGTTTGATACTTTGCAGAAACAGATTCGCTAACAGTTTGACCAGTACTACGACGCACTCTTTTGGTAATTTGTTGAACACCAGTATCATCGATCGCATTTCCCTTGACTGTTATGAACTGTTGCATCCCATCATCAAGGGATTTTAGATCCTCTAATTTTTGGGCATCAACTAGAAATGGACCAAGAGCAAAGTTATACAAGTAACGATATTGCCAACCTGCTACGCCTAACAAAACTGCCATTAATATCCCATTAGATATCAATAAATTGCGGCTTTTTAGAAGTACTTGTTTGCCGATAATAGTATTGAACATGATTATTTTTTCTAACAATTAGTTACAGCAAATTGTGGGTTAACTAACTTCAAGATCTTTCATTCCAGCGCAAAGCTCTATAATAATTAAGCTTTTGTAATGGATCTTAATCTTGGTGCCAGCTTTAAAATTTATTGGTATTAAAGTTGGAGCTGAAATTAATTATTTTCGAGTGTAAGACAACTGATAGAAAAACAAATCTGTGTTGCAAATTTTGAAACAGATGCCATCATAAAACTATGTTTTTGAGGCAACTCTCCAAAAACATAGTTTTATGATGAGGAATAGCGGCGGTGATTTTCAAACCAAGAAATTAATAATTCCTGACATTCACGTTCGCGGATTCCTGCGATCGCCTCCAGCTTGTGAAACGACACAGGACTATCAGGCAAATTAGCCACTGTGCGAATGGCTCCTGCTTTCGGATCATCAGCGCCATAGACTAAAATACTAACCCGCGCTTGCAAAATTGCCCCTGCACACATCGGACAAGGCTCTAAAGTCACATATAATGTGCATCCATTCAAATGCCAGTCATGCAATACCCTCGCTGCCTCACGGATTGCCACAATTTCGGCATGAGCAGTAGGATCTTGATCTCGCTCTTTGCGATTTACGCCAGTCGCGATCGCCTCTCCCCTACTATTCACAATCACTGCACCCACAGGAATTTCCCCAGACTCCCCCGCTTCTTTTGCCAGTGCGATCGCCCGATCCATCCACATTTGATGCATTACTATATTTTTCATTATTCACAGCTTATCAAACCCAAAAATTATCGGCAGCGCGAAATGCACCGATAATTTTTGGGTTTAATGTTACATTTGCAGCCATTTTTTTGCAAAATGGTATTAGTCCTGAATTGAGTCTTCTATGTCCCCCGAACCAAACGTCCTAGAACCGATCGCATTAACCACACCACTTTTTTACGTCAATGATCGCCCCCATATTGGTAGCGCTTACCCCACGATCGCAGCCGATGCTTTTGCACGGTTCTATCGACTCAAAGGACATCCTGTCATGTTTGTGACAGGGACAGATGAACATGGACAAAAAATTCAACGTACAGCCGAAAAAAATAATTTATCGCCCCAAGAACATTGCGATCGCACTGTCGCCGAATTTTATTCACTCTGGGAAAAGTTTAATATTCGCTTTGATCGCTTTACTAGGACTACTGCCCCAAAACATCAAGCGATCGTAAATGAATTTTTTCAACGAGTTTATGACGCAGGTGATATTTACTTAAATCAGCAAAAAGGATGGTATTGCGTTGCTTGCGAAGAATTTAAAGAAGAGCGCGAACTCCCCGAAAGTCATCATTGTCCGATCCATACCAATGTCGTTTGCGAATGGCGTGATGAACCAAATTATTTCTTTCGTCTCTCCAAGTATCAAGACGCACTTGATCAATTTCAAGCAGCTAACCCCAACTTTATCCAACCCGAAAGTCGCCGCAATGAAGTTCTTGGCTTTATGAAGCAGGGTTTGCAAGATTTTTCAATTTCCCGTGTCAACCTCGATTGGGGCTTTCCGATTCCTACAGATCCCACCCATACAATTTATGTTTGGTTCGATGCTTTGCTGGGCTATGTCACGGCTTTGCTAGATCCTGATGATGAGCCGACCCTCGAAAATGCGCTCAAAAAGTGGTATCCCTTCAATCTACATATCATTGGTAAAGACATCTTAAGATTTCATGCGATTTACTGGCCAGCAATGCTCATGTCTGCGGGATTAGATTTGCCAAAGCGCGTATTTGGTCATGGTTTGCTGACAAAAGATGGCTTGAAAATGGGAAAAACTTTGGGTAATACAATTGATCCCTACGATTTAGTGGATCGGTTTGGTGCTGATCCCATACGCTATTACTTTTTAAAAGAAATTGAATTTGGAAAGGATGGAGACTTTAACGAAGATAGATTTATCGCGATCGTGAATGCTGATCTCGCTAATAGTCTCGGCAATTTACTAAACCGTAGTCTGGGAATGGCAAATAAATATTGTCAACAAACTATTCCTGCACATGATCCCAGCGATCGCACTGAATTCTCAGACTTAATTAAACCAGTGATCGAACAAGCAAAAAAATTAGGTGATCGCGTGGCTCTTGATTACCAAAATCTCAACTTTCGAGCAGCTTGCGAGAAAATTCTTGAACTAATTTGGAACTGCAACAAGTTAATTGATGAAACTACACCTTGGAAGCAATTTAAAGCAGGTAAACAGAAAGAAGTTAACGAAACTTTATATACTTTGCTCGAATCAGTAAGGATTGCAGCTTATTTACTTTCCCCAATTACGCCAAAACTAGGTATTGCCGCATATCAACAATTAGGGTTAAATTTTGATGAAACATCTCCACCTGATTGGAGTCACACAAATTGGGGAATACTCAAAACAGGTGCACCCCTATCTACACCAGTACCGATCTTTCAACGTATTGAAATTGTTTAAGTTGCAATACATTTAAGATTTAAGTGGTGTAATTTATTAACTCTTACATCTATCAGAATCTATGCCTCTAAGTATATTTACTTATGGTGTATAGTAAAAGGTAGGTTATAAAAATAAACTTATTGTTTTTGTATTCTTATTATAAAAAATTCGTTTATAGTTCTAAGTTTATTTTAGATTTATCTTTAAATTTACTTTGAATTGATTAATATCAAATTCTCTAATAATTCTCAAAAAGTCTTGGGATAAAGCAAGTTTATTTATTGAAAGCTACTTTTAACGTCCGATACTAGCTTTAAATGAGCTATGTGTGAGTTTATTAAAAAATTTTAAGAGGTTCTTCTGAATTAGGTAAACACTTAGGACGGTTGTAAGTATCAATGCTAATACCAAAGCTTCATCCCCCAGCACTAGATAATAAACGTTCTATAGGCAAAAACATGCTACCTTTTGAGCAAGATTCTGGCTTTAAAGCAGACCAGATTTTAGAAAATCGAGGGCGGGTTGCCATCTTTATTGATGGCTCTAATCTTTTCTATGCAGCCCTACAGCTAGGAATCGAAATCGATTACACTAAGCTGCTTCTATGCCTTACCGATGGCTCACGATTACTTCGAGCCTTTTTCTATACAGGCGTAGATCGCACCAATGAAAAACAACAGGGTTTCCTGTTGTGGATGCGTCGCAATGGCTATCGAGTTATTTCCAAGGAACTTGTACAGCTACCCGATGGCTCCAAAAAAGCTAATCTCGATGTCGAAATTGCTGTGGACATGATGGCATTAATTGGCTCCTACGACACGGCTGTATTGGTAAGTGGCGATGGCGATCTTGCCTACGCAGTTGACGCGGCGAGTTATCGAGGTGTGCGCGTTGAAGTAGTTAGTTTACGATCAATGACCAGCGACCATTTGATTAATGTTGCCGATCGCTATGTCGATCTTGAAGCGATCAAAGAAGATATCATGAAAATATCACGATCTCCTTCGCCCAGTAATATACCCAATACTGCGCCATCGATCGCTAACTATACCTATCGCCCCATCTCTGGAGTTTCATCCATGGACAGCGATCGGGACAACTAGCTGTCATCTATAATTCATCTTTGGAAATTACTAGCAATTTAGGAATAATCTTAATCAATCCTAAAAAATATTGACAGAAGTTGCCATTGTCAATATATTATAGAGTTCGCTGTAAAATATTACGTCTTCGTAATTTGCTTCTGTCGATTGTAGCTAACCCACTGCATAGAACTAATGCTCTCGCGAAGATCGTGTTGTACAGCCATCCGCCCAAAAAGTTGCTGACGAGATTCCTGAAAAGGATGATCAGCAAGTGCTTTTAGGGCAACCATAACATTGAAAACTGACAACAAATTGGGAGACTTATAGTGGCTCGCATTGCAGGAGTAGACCTTCCGCGTGACAAGCGCATCGAAATAGGACTAACGTACATATACGGAATCGGTCTAACTAGCGCCAAAAAAATCTTAGCAGCTACCAAAATAAACCCTGATACACGGGTTAAAGAACTTACTGATCCTGAAGTAACAACTTTGCGTCAAGAGGTAGAATCCAACTTTCAAGTTGAAGGCGATCTGCGTCGTCTCGAAGGTTTAAGCATCAAACGTCTAGTAGACATCGGTTGCTACAGAGGTCGTAGACATCGTATGGGGCTTCCTGTCCGTGGACAACGTACTCGCACCAATGCGCGTACACGCCGTGGCGGTCGTCGTACTGTCGCTGGTAAGAAGAAGGCTCCAGGTAAGAAGTAAGTAAGGATTAATACGAAACAATGGCTCGTCAAACAACTCGTAGAACTGGCGCACGTAAGAATAAGCGCAATGTCCCTAATGGAGTCGCTTACATCCAGTCTACTTTTAACAACACTATCGTCACGATCGCAGACACCGTAGGTGATGTCATCTCTTGGTCTTCGGCTGGTGCTAGCGGCTTTAAAGGCGCAAAGAAAGGCACTCCATTTGCTGCACAAACTGCGGCTGAATCCGCTGCTAGAAGAGCAATGGAGCAAGGAATGCGTCAAGTTGAAGTAATGGTTACAGGTCCTGGATCTGGCCGCGAAACCGCAGTGAGAGCTTTGCAAGCTGCTGGTCTAGAGATCACCCTCATTCGTGACATTACCCCAATCCCTCACAATGGCTGCCGTCCTCCAAAACGCAGACGTGTGTAATCAATTACGAATTAGAAATTACGAATTAAAACAATAAAACTGTAAAAAATTCGTAATTCGTAATTCGTAATTTTTCAATTCTCTAATTTCACCTTTGATTTTCGTTTACTCTTGCAGACTAAGTCGGTACAAATATGGCACAGTTTCAGGTTGAGTGCGTTGCATCCCATACAGAAAAAGACAATAGCCAGTACAGCCAATTTGTTCTGGAACCACTAGATCGGGGGCAAGGCATTACCATTGGAAATGCGCTCAGACGGGTATTGCTCTCCAATCTTGAGGGTGCGGCCGTCACTGCTGTT
Source organism: Pseudanabaena sp. BC1403 (assembly GCF_002914585.1). Lineage (NCBI taxonomy): Bacteria > Bacillati > Cyanobacteriota > Cyanophyceae > Pseudanabaenales > Pseudanabaenaceae > Pseudanabaena > Pseudanabaena sp. BC1403. The sequence continues at coordinate 34,641 of NZ_PDDM01000018.1, read as the reverse complement.
CGCATTGCTGGTGTCAACCATGAATTTGCGACGATTCCTGGCGTACGGGAAGACGTTTTGGATTTGATGCTCAACCTTAAGGAGCTAGTGCTGAAGTCTTATAGCTCAGCACCACAAATCATCCGTTTGGTAGAGCGCGGTCCAAAGCTAGTTACGGCTACCAGTTTTCATTCTTTGCCATCGGATATCGAGATTGTTAATCCTAACCAATACATCGCCACTCTTAGTGAAGGTGCAACATTGGAGATGGAACTTACGATTGAGCGTGGTAAAGGCTATCGTTCGGTAGATCGTTCTAAGGAAGACCATAGTTCTCCTATTGATACGCTCAAGATCGACGCTGTGTTTATGCCTGTGCGCAAGGTCAAATATGAGATTAAGGACGCTCGGATCGGTGATGCGATCAATAAAGAGAGTCTCTTAATTGATATTTGGACAAACGGCAGCATTACGCCTCAAGAAGCGCTTAGCCAAGCCGCTAGCGTATTAGTGAATTTGTTCTCACCCTTGCAAGAAATCACTCTTGCGCCCTCACTGCCTCAAGAACGTGATGAGCAAGATGAGACTAAGCAAATTCACATTGAAGAATTGCAACTGTCAGTCAGAGCATACAACTGCCTCAAACGAGCACAGATTAACACTGTTGCTGATTTGTTGGAATATACCCAAGACGATTTACTGGAAATCAAAAACTTTGGGCAAAAGTCGGCTGAGGAAGTTATGGATGCCCTCAAACAGCATCTTGGTTTAACCTTAACTGAGTCCAAGGCTTCTAAAATTCTGTAGAAAGGCTATCTTTTAAACTCTTTTACATAAAGAGTTTGGTTTCATATTCATCTAGTACACACCTATGCGTCACCGTTGTAAAACCCCCCAGCTTAACAAGGCTGCCGATCAGCGCAAAGCTCTCCTACGGGCTTTGACCACTGAGCTAATCCTCAGAGGCGAAATTAAGACAACCAGAGCTAAGGCTGATGCTGTTCGGTCCAATGTCGATCACATGATCACTTTGGCTAAAGACGGCTCTCTTCACGCTCGTCGTCAAGCGATCGCCTATTTATACGATATCTCGGTTAAAGATGGCGAACCCGTAAGCGATCGTCCTCAGACCAAGACTAAACAAGAACAATTGCCTGAAGAAGAGCGAGTAACTACCTTGGTTGACTTATTGTTCACCCAAGCGAAAGATCGCTATGCTGAGCGCAATGGTGGTTATACCCGTATTGTGCGCACGGTCAGCCGTCGCGGTGACAATGCCGAAATGGCGATCTTGCAACTTGTGTAAACATCAAGATGTTCTCCGCTGATTCTGAGTCTCCCCATCGTATTGCTTTAGTTATTCAATATCTAGGTACATACTTTTACGGGTGGCAAAGGCAGCCAAATCATCCCAGTGTGCAACAAACGATTGAAGAAGCGATCGCTAAGATCTGCGGAAAAGCAACCGTTTTGCATAGTGCAGGTAGAACTGATACTGGCGTTCATGCTGCGGCTCAAGTAGCACATTTTGATACGTCAAGCTTGATCCCCCCCCATCGTTGGGCAAAGGTACTGAATAGTTATTTGCCTGAAGGTATCTTAATCTGTGGATCAACGGAAGTGGCTGCTGACTGGCACGCAAGATTTTCGGCAACATGGCGGCGTTATCGTTACACGATTTACACTGCCGCGATTCCGAATTTATTTGTAAAACCCTTTAGCTGGCACTACTATCACGATCGCCTTGATGAAAAGCTAATCCATCAAGCCTTACAGCTGATGTTAGGCGAACAAGATATGGCAGCATTTCAGAGGGCAGGTTCAAGTCGTCCCCATAGTCGTCTTGAGCTTCAAGAAGCGATATGTTGGCGGGATGGCAATTTTGTCCATGTGGAGGTCCAAGCTAGTGGCTTTTTGTACGGCATGATCCGTTTGCTAGTGGGGCAATTAGTCGATGTTGGGCGTTCGCGCCTGAGTGTTGAAGCCTTTACGAGCATATGGCAAGAAAAACGTCGTATTGAAGTTAAGTATGCGGCTCCACCGCAAGGACTGTGCTTATTGGCGATCGGCTATGCCGATCATCCATTTGCTGAGTTCGCATCGCGCAAGCAAACACTAGGCTTAAATGACAACCATGTAATTACATTGGTTTGAAGTTTAAAGGCTAATGTGCTCCAAACTTACAAGTTTGACAGAAATATTTCACAGATCTATTTCTCAGATAAATATCATAGATAAATCTCGTTTGTAGAGAAACTAATGACTACAACTACACTTACTCCGAATAAAAGCTACTTACCAAAAGATCCCGATCGCAAATGGTATGTCATTGATGCGGAAGGTCAACGACTAGGAAGACTTGCTAGCGCGATCGCAATCATCTTGCGCGGCAAAAATAAGCCCATCTATACGCCCCACCTAGATACTGGTGATTTTGTCGTTGTCATCAACGCCGAAAAAATTGCTGTAACTGGGAAAAAATCCACCCAAAAGTTATACAGAAGACATTCTGGTCGCCCAGGTGGGATGAAGGAAGAAACCTTTGACAAGGTAATCGCTCGCGTTCCTGAACGTATTCTTGAACATGCCATCAAGGGTATGTTGCCTAAGAATACCCTTGGTCGCCAGCTTTTCACCAAGCTCAAGGTCTACAAGGGTGCTAGCCATCCTCATGAGGCACAGCAGCCTGAAACCTTGGTAATCAATACCATTCCATCTCAGAAGTAGGAGAAATAACCGATGTCAGATACTGAACGTTCTAATCGTGCTGTTTACTGGGGAACTGGTCGTCGTAAAAAGGCGATCGCCCGTGTACGCCTTGTTCCAGGGGAAGGCAAAGTCGTCATCAATGGTAAAGCAGGCGATTTGTACTTGCAATTTAACCCCACATACATTGCTGGCGTTAAAGCTCCTTTGGAAACCTTGGGCTTGGAAAATGAGTACGATGTTTTGGTCAATGCTCATGGTGGTGGTGTAACTGGTCAAGCTGATGCAATCCGCTTGGGTGTTGCCCGTGCACTGTGTGAACTTGCTCCCGAAAACCGTAAACCTCTCAAGGTTGAAGGCTACATGACTCGCGATCCCCGTTGTAAGGAACGTAAGAAGTATGGTCTTAAGAAAGCTCGTAAAGCTCCTCAATACTCGAAACGGTAATCGTTTACCTCAAATAAAAAGCCTCGCAATGCGAGGCTTTTTATTTATTAAGGATATGAGATGCGGCGCTTCGCGCCGCATCTCATATCCTTATAGTTTCTCAATGCCGCGATCTAACACTTCGTAATAAAGGGGCAAATATCCTGATTTGATGCCACCATCTTCCTTTGCTTTGTCTAAATTACCGCGCAAAGTATGACTATTGTGCACGCTGTAAATTTCATAGCGATCGCCTATAAATACGTAATCAGCAACATCGGTAAACTCTTCACCTTTGACTAGCTGCCAGAGATCATTGACATAAACAAAATGATAATCTGCTAGATCTGGACTTGAGGATGGACGCTCTACAGCCGCAGAGATTTCAGCAGTATAGTGGGGATTATTATTTGTTGGGGGGACAACTTTACTAGTGACGTTGCGATAGAAACAGCTTTCGTTGTAGCAAAATCTGAGTTTTGCCATTTTGGTTTTAATGTTTTCAAAGCGCTCAACTATCTGAGATGAAGAAGGTTCAGATGCTGCCGATACTTTGGGCGCAAAAGAGTTTGAGACGGTTATGCCAAGGCAAATTAGGCAGATAAAAAAAATATTGGCAAGCGATCGCCATTGTTTGTTGGTCATAAAGCTCATGATTATTAAAACTATATAGCAATCCTAAATCATTTATAGTTTTCAATGTTTGAGGAAAAGCGCATACCTTGGTTATGATCTTTCTCAAACCATTTAATCCTTATATAGCTATAACCATCAGCGCTAGGACAAAAATAAACCCCAAGAGAGAGTTGCGGCACGAAGTGCCGCAACTCTCTCTTGGGGTTTATTCCTGAATTGACTGTATACAGATATATATCAAGACAAAAACAAAAAAGACGAGTGGTGCTTTACGTCAGCAGTTGTCTTTTTTGGTTTGAAATGCGCTCTAAGATGAAAAAATTACTATTTTTTCGGTGATAAATAGCTCAACAGCCTTCAATTTCAAGAACATCTCTTCAATAATTTTCAAGGCTTTTTCTGAATCTTGTGAGTGATTTAACTCTTCAAGTTGCTGCGCTAATATCTGTATTTGCAAAGCACCTACATTGCTACTAGCACCTTTAAGATGATGAGCCTCGCCCATAATTTGTGACCAGTCATTGCTAATGATCTCGTCTCGCATTTTGTTTAAGCGTTGCGAAACATCTTCAACATAAACCTGTAGAACTTCAATCTCAAACTCTATATCTCCCTCTGATATCTGGCTAAGTTGCTCTGAGTTAACAGGTGATTCTGGTTGATGATTCATATAGGTAAAAGCCTTACAGCAGTTAACTAAGCTAGTTTAAGTTTATTTCAGGCTAAACTACCATGTATACAATCAAAAAAACTGTAAGTAGGAAAAGCATTTCCAAGAATTCTATTTATAAAGCCAATTTTTGGGTTTTCAGCGCCTACGACACTGGAAACCCAAAAATCGGTTTTAATCTAATTACGTCGTCAACAGACTTACTCCAAAACCGATTTTTATAATGAGAATTGCTTAAACATTTCAAAAGCACTTTAGGCGATCGCGATATCAATGTTAGAATGAGAGACAATTGTAAAGATTTGCAAAGCAATATATTTATTCAAAATTTATTAGGCTGTTTAGAGCAAAGCGATGTTCAGCCTAGTCTCATCAAAATTTAAATAAGACGAGTCATATCGACCATGCGTATCATTTTAATGACAGGAAAAGGCGGGGTTGGCAAAACCTCTGTCGCCGCAGCTACAGGTTTACGCTGTGCTGAATTGGGTTATAAAACTCTGGTTTTGAGTACCGATCCTGCTCACTCTCTCGCCGATAGCTTTATGGTCGAATTGGGGCATGATCCTAAAGAAGTTCGCCCAAATCTTTGGGGAGCAGAGCTAGATGCTCTGCGTGAACTAGAGGGCAACTGGGGCGCGGTCAAGCGTTATATTAGTGAAGTCCTCCAAGCCAGAGGGCTAGAGGGAGTTCAAGCAGAAGAGTTGGCAATCTTACCAGGAATGGATGAGATTTTTGGATTAGTGCGGGTCAAGCGTCACTATGACGAGAAAGAATACGACGTATTAGTAATTGACTCTGCACCTACTGGGACAGCGCTTCGACTACTTTCGCTACCTGAAGTGGCAGGTTGGTATATGCGGAAGTTTTATAAACCTTTACAGGGGATGGCACAGGTTCTCAGTCCTGTATTCGAGCCAATTTTCAAGCGGGTGACGGGTTTTTCTCTTCCCAATAAAGAAGTAATGGACGCACCCTATGAATTTTATGAAGAACTTGAAGCTCTAGAAAAGATTCTCACGGACAATACCACCACAACGGTCAGATTGGTGACTAATCCAGAGAAGATGGTGATTAATGAGTCCTTGAGAGCCCATTCCTATCTCAGTCTCTACAATGTGGCTACTGACATGGTGATCGCCAATCGCATCATTCCTGAGGAAGTCCAAGATCCATTCTTTAAGGTTTGGAAGGACAATCAGAAGCAGTATTGTGAACAAATTCACCGTGATTTTCATCCTCTGCCAATCAAGGAGATTCCTCTCTATGCTGAGGAGATGTGTGGAATTGCTGCCCTAGAAAGGCTTAAAGACACGCTATACGGTAATGAAGATCCGTCTCAGGTCTATTACAAGGAAAATACGATGCGTGTAATTGAAGAGAACAAGCAGTATCGTTTGGAATTGTATTTGCCAGGTGTACCGAAGGAGAAGATTGAGCTAACCAAGACTGGTGATGAGTTAAACATTCGCATTGGCAATCATCGCCGCAATTTGGTTTTACCCCAAGCTCTATCAGTTTTGCAAACATCTGGGGCAAAGATGGAAGATGATTATCTAAAAATTCGATTCTCAACACCCGTTTAATGTTATTCCAATCCCCGCAAGTGTGACTACACTTGCGGGGATTGGAAGCCCAATTTGCTCTCAAGATCGAACCAATAAAGTCATTGAAAGTGTTGCGAATCAACACTTTCAATGACATGGAATTTAACCATACCTTTCTGGCAAGTTGCATTGGCTTTATTCAGCCATAGTAGAGTATCTTATTGATAAAGAGTCATAAAAATCATTTTCTTGAGGCTAAAATAATGTGCTCTTAATAATTAGAGCATTATTTTAGAATATCTATGCTGCCTAGCGAACTCCTGATGCATCGACTGAATGGCGAATCCGTCGTTCCTAAAAGATTGAAATTGGATGATAAGCATCAAGCGATCGCAATAGAACTAATCGCAATTTTTGAGAATGCTAAGGGTAGGACTCAGAGTGAACTCGATCGCCTATTGCAAGAACTTGAAGGCGACACACCAGATTATCGTGTAAAGCGGGGATTGGCACATATTCTCAAGTCCAGTTTCAGCACTTTTGAAATTGTGAGTCCGCTTGAATCACAGGAATTACGCCGCCGTATTTTTGAATTGTCGGCTCAAGTTATACCTAGTCAGCAGGCTACACAGCAAACTCTTACCAAACTTGCCGATAGCCTGACTGAAGAACTGAAGCGTGAAGTCTTACCTTCGCAAATTACAACAGGACTTTATGCCGATCTGATGGAGAATCGGATTCTGACCGAATTTGAAAGTCCGACACCTGAAGCTCTTATTCATCGTTATAATCTTTCGCAAGTGCAAGGGATTTTCTATCGGGCAAGTCACATGACTCTAAAAGTCCATCGTAATGATCCAGGAGAATATAAGCTACTATTCCGTTATCTCAAGCTATTTCAATTGATGTCCTATATCGAAGGTGATGTCGATTATGGTTTTACGATTACTGTCGATGGTGCTACGAGTTTGTTTGGCACGAGTACTCGTTACGGACTTGAGATCGCGAAGTTGCTACCAGCTTTGCTACATGTCACTAAATGGAGCCTCAACGCCACCCTCGTTGAAAAAGATACTTATTCAAAACAAAAACGTACAGGTTTATTTACTCTCGATTCTGATTGTGGCTTAGTTAGTCATTATCCTGCTGGCAAAATGTATGACAGTGCGATCGAGTCATCGTTTGCAGAGCGTTGGGCAGAACTAAAAACTGAGTGGAAGTTAGAAAGAGAAGTAGATTTAATTCCCATTCCTGGGAGTGTGATGATTCCTGACTTTCGATTAGTGCATCCCGATGGACGTACTTATTTATTAGAGATCGTCGGTTATTGGCGACCTGAGTATTTACGCAAGAAGTTTTCGCAGGTGAGACAAGCTAATTGTGAGAATTTGATTTTGGCGATTTCTGAACGACTGAATCTGGAGAAGGCGGGCGTAAAAGTAAGCGATACTCCTGCGCTGACAGTTTGGTTTAAAGATAAACTTTCACCAAAAGTAGTTTTACAAGCGATCGAATAAAGAACCAATTTTTTGTGGCGCGGCGAAGCCGCGCCACAAAAAATTGGTTCTTTAAGGATTACAATAGGAGCAGTACATCGGATCAGCAGTTTGTACTTCATCTGGGAATAGAACTTCTTGCTGAAACTGGCAGCGATCGCAACGATAGACATGAGCGCGAGTAACTTGAGTGGGTAAGCCGCAAAGTTCACAGGGTAACCCTCTTAATCTTTCTGCTACATCGAAATTCACAAAATTACAATTGGGACAGAGTTGCTGTAACTTCCGTACTAGCTCTTCAGTAGCTTTGGCAATATTGCTCATGCGAGTCGGGTTGTAGAGCGATCGCATATCTGTTTCAATATGAATTTGTGGTGATTGTTTTAGCAACTCACGCACAGATACTTTGAGCAAATTTTCTGAAGTAATTCCTTTATAAATAGCCTCTTTTGCCGAAGTCGTGGCATCTGGCATCAGCACGATCGCATGATCGGGAAAGCCAATTTTTAGAGCAAAATCATAGGCTTGCTCATAGCTAGAAATCTCTTGATGGCGAAAGTTCGTATCAGTAGATAGACATTCACCGTAAACATTGAAGTTATGCTTTTTATCGAGTAAAAAAACAATTTCGCGATTGTAGGGAATACCTAAAATTGGATGTGGGAAAAAGCTACCTTCACTAGCGATCGATAGATCTGCGTTAATTAGTTCTAAAGCTTTTTCGGCTTTGAGTTTGGCGGTTTCGACTTGATTAGCAGGGCGATCAATATCGCGGGTAAATGTGCCGAACAAGTCGCTATTAAAATCTTGAGGTACGGTAACTCTCACGCCCAAAGATGTTTGTACAATTGGCGCGATCGCTAATTCCTTACGATGCATTGTCGCGATCACCATTAGGCGATCGCGAAACTCTATTGGGTTACCTTGTTCCCCTCTCCCAGTGGGAGAGAGGATAGGGGAATTACTCGTCATGGGCAAAGCGGTTATATAGGAAATCTAGAGCCGTATTTCTCAGATCGTAGTATAGAGGATCTTCCATGATTTGGGCGCGATCGCGGGGACGAGCAAAAGGAATCGTTAAGATTTCACCAATACTCGCGGCGGGGCCGTTGGTCATCATCACCAGGCGATCGGCTAAGAATAGAGCCTCATCAATATCGTGGGTGATCATCAATACCGTACAGCGATGTTCTGTCCAGATTTGTAGCAGTTCTTCTTGCAGTTCTTCTTTGGTGATTGCATCCAAAGCGCCAAAGGGTTCATCAAGGATGAGGACTTCAGGACGGATGGATAAGGCTCTGGCGATCGATACGCGCTGTTTCATCCCACCTGAAATTTGAGTTGGCTTTTTCTCGGCGGATTCACTCAATCCGACCATAGCGAGGTGGTGACGGACGATATCATTTTTCTCGCCTTTCGACATATTTGGATTAACTGAGTCTACCGCCAGCATGACATTTTCATATACTGTGAGCCAAGGTAAGAGCGCATAACCTTGGAATACGACCATGCGATCGGGTCCTGGCTTGGTAATCAGTTTGCCATTAACTAAAACTTCGCCGATCGATGGTTTCGAGAAGCCGCCAACCATGTTTAGGAGGGTGGACTTGCCACAGCCAGAGTGACCAATTAGGCAAATAAATTCACCTTCTTGGACATGAAGATTTACACCATCTAGAACTACATATTGTCCGTTATTAGGTGTTGGATAAATTTTGGAAACATTTTCAATGCGCAAGAAGGATTCTTGAGGAGGTATGGTGGCAACTGGTATGGGATTAAGGGTGGTTTGGGTCATGTTCTTTTTAACTTTTTAATTTTGTTCTTAAAGTTTGAGATTTAGATCCCCCCCAGCCCCCCTTAAAAAGGGGGGAGAATCAATTAATTATCTTCTTCCCCCTTTTTAAGGGGGATTGAGGGGGATCGCATTTAAGCAACCATTCGCATAGAGTCCATGCCAATTTCTGCCATCGTGATATTGCGCTTAATCTCTAGCTGGTTGAGATAGGCGATCGGATCTTCGGCATTAAAGGGAATGTCATCAAAGAGTTGAATCGCATTGCGACTATAGGTGATATCTGTCAACCCAAGCTCACGCGCTGCTGTACTGAACACTCCAACCCGACAGCTCTTTTCAAGAACTTCTACCCAGTTGCGAGGGAAGGGAACATCGCCCCAACGTGCCATCTGGGTAATATGCCAGAGATGTTCAGAACGGCTAGGGCGATTGACACCAGCACCATAGAACTGGTGGTGAGCAGGTTCGCGCATTGGGGAGTCGATCGCACAGGTGACATCATCAGGATTCCCTAAATGGATGTAATTGACATTAGTGCTGACATAGGCTCGGCGAGAGAGTATTTGGCGAATCTCTTCGGCATTATTGGGATCGGAGCAATACATACAGGCTTCTAGTAATGCCTTGACGAGAGCGATGTGGGTGTTGGGATAGGCATTTGCCCAATCTTCGCGTACACCGAGAACCTTGCCAGGATGTCCTTGCCAAATTTCTAAATCCGTTGCAACGGTAAAGCCGATATTTTCCATCGCGGCGCGGAAGTTCCAAGGTTCACCGACACAGAAACCATCGATACTGCCTGCTTTAAGGTCAACGACCATTTGCGCTGGTGGAATTGTTTTTAGCTCGACATCGTGATCGGGGTCAATGCCACCTGCGGCTAACCAGTAGCGCAGTAGCAGATTATGCATGGAAGATGGATGGACTACACCCATGCGGTGAGAGCGATCGCGAGTATTTTGCAGCATCGCTTTAAAATCAGCAAGAGTATGAATACCGCGATCGTAAAAGCGGCGATCGAGACTAATCGCGTTACCATTACGAGTCATGGTTAGCGCCGTCACAATTGGTTTGCAAGCGCCAGCACCGCCGAGGGTCATCCACATTGGCAAGCCTGAAGGCATTTGTGCAGCATCAAGATAACCACCTGCGATACCATCGACAATGCCGCGCCAACTGGTTTCACGCACTAGGGATACTTCATCAAGTCCATGCTTTTGAAAAAAGCCTTTCTCTTTAGCAACTGCGATCGGTGCACAGGCTGTTAAGGGAACGAAGCCAATCTCTAGATTAACTTTTTCCAATCCATGCCGAGCAACTGTAGTAACAGTCCGTGCATTGAGCTTTTTAACGCGCTTCTGTTGATTTAAGAAATAGATAATCTCACTGCGTAAGCTGTAATAGCTCGGATGCTTAACGGCTTCTAGTCTTTGGCGAGGGCGAGGAATATCCACTTCCAAAATACCGCCAATTTTTGAAGATGGCCCATTGGTGAGCATAACAATGCGATCGCTTAGCAATACCGCTTCATCGACATCGTGCGTAACCATTACCGCCGTAATTTGGTCTTCATTACAAATCTGCATTAATTTCTCTTGCAGATTGCCACGGGTCAGCGCATCCAAGGCTCCGAAAGGTTCATCAAGAAGTAATAATTTAGGTCTGACTGCGAGAGCTCGTGCGATCGCAACCCTCTGACGCATACCACCCGATAGCTGTGTGGGCGGCTTATCGATCGCATGGGCTAGCCCCACCATGTTTACATAACGCTCAACTAAAGCATGGCGCTCATCTTTGGGTAAATTCGATAGAACCTCATCGACAGCCAGAGCCACATTGTCGCGTACCGATAGCCAAGGCAAAAGTGAATAGTTCTGAAATACGACCATGCGATCGGGGCCTGGACGGGATACACGCTCATCTTCGAGCATGACGACTCCGCCAGTGGGCAGATCTAATCCTGCGATCATATTTAGTAAAGTTGATTTCCCACAGCCAGAGTGACCGATGAGGGAAATAAATTCACCTTTTTTAATACGTAAGTCAATTCCTTTAAGCGCAATATATTCTTTGCCACCGCCTAAGGGAAATGTTCTCTCAACTTGATCAACTGAAACAAAACTACTCATTTTAAAATTCTCCTCTTATAACATTAATCTTGAACCCCTCCCTAACCCTCCCCTTATAAGGGGAGGGAATAAGATCTCTTATCTCCCCCCTTGCAAGGGGGGACTAAGGGGGGTATTTCAATCTACTTCTGTTCTTCAGGCAAAATCACGTTCTGAAGCCAGCCGATGGCACGGTCAAGGATCAAGCCAACAGCACCGATATAAACTAGAGCCAGAATAACTTCACCGACCTTATCGTTAGTGTAAGCATTCCAAATAAAGAAGCCGATACCGACGATACCTGACATGATGATTTCTGCGGCGATAATCGCGAGCCATGCAAGACCGATGGAAATGCGTAGACCAGTGAAGATATAGGGAAGAGCGGAAGGAATCAGAATCTTAAAGAAATACTTTTGGCGTGAAAGTTGTAGCACTCGTGAAACGTTGCGGTAGTCTTGAGGGATTTGCTTAACGCCTACGGCAGTGTTTAATAGGATTGGCCAAACTGCGGTGATGAAGATAACAAACAAGGCGGCTGGTTCATTTTGACGGAGTGCAGCAAGTGCGATCGGAACCCAAGCAAGTGGTGGAACGGTGCGCAAAAATTGGAACAATGGATCGAGAGCTTTGTCAATAACCGCATTAGTGCCAACTAGAATCCCGACTCCAATACCGACGACAGCCGCTAATGAGTAACCCTTAGCCACGCGCTCAAAGCTAGCCAGAGTCTGCCAGAATAGCCCTTTGTCCGTACCACCGCGATCGAAGAAAGGATAAAGCAATAAATTACGAGTGGATTTCTCAAGCATAATATTCCATGGCCCAGGCAATTTAACTAAGCCAATGCTTGAGAGAAGTTGCCATACAGCGAGAAATCCTAAAATCCCAATGATTGGGAGCGCCCAATTTTGAGCATTTTTCTGCCAAAACTTCGCGATCGCATTTGACGAATTGCGATTACCAATACTTGCTGCCATAAACTTGTTACTCCTACTTTTTTATTGTTGATTAAAACTGTTCTTAGCTGAAAACCCTAGAATGTGAATGTTGTCCGAACTACACCGACAGTCGCAGTAGGCGCGTTATTGATACCCTCTGGATTAAACACAAAGAATACGCCTGGAGTAACACTGATGTTTTTGGACAATTTAAAATTGAAATAACCTTCTAAATGATATGGAGTTGCCGTCAATCCAGTGGGAATCGTGGCAATCCCACCTGCTGAACTCCGTGCAAGAGGTTGCCCAAAGATAATTCCAGCTGTATTTCCTTCATTGAATACATCACTGAAATGGAATCCTGTCATCCAACTAGTAAAGGTAGTTGAAGCATTGACACCAGTAAGGTTTGCAAAGATCCAAGCACCCGATACATTAAAGGCAACCTTGGGAGCAAAGCGCCAAGTCAAAGTTGCACCTACGGAGTCCATCTTGATGGGGTTGCCTAGTCCTCCTGCATTAATTGCACCAATGTCTGCGCGAGCTAAGCCAGTCCCCAAAATATTAATCTGGTGATAGCTATTGGCATAGTTGAGCCCAATATCAAGAGTAGAAGTGGGTTTGAGAGTTAATTGAGCAGCCGCAACGCTACTACCGCCAAAGAATCCTGCTCCAAGTAGAGTAGTGGGACTATTAGTAGCGATCGCAGAGTTAACACTTCCATATAAAGCTCTAAAATCGACCTGATCGGAAAGAGCCCAAATAAAACCAACGGCAGCAGCTAGCCCAGTACCAGATGTACCTCCAGATACACGAGTCGCAGCATTTAAACCTTGACCAAAGCGAGAGATCGAACCTTGACCTTCACTAGCAAAAGGACTGATCGCTGGGAAAGCGTCGGAAACTTCTGCATTAGAACCAGCAAACATCGTCAGCTTATCAGCAACAGGGAAAATGTAGAGTAACTTGTAAAGGTTGACCGAGTTTGCGGCTGCTGTATTGGAGTTAGATGGATTGAAATTGAGGAATTGATTCTCAAATCCCAATCGGACATTACTAGAACTACCAAGGGGATCGGCATAGCCTAAAGGTTCAGCTAGACTATTGATATTTGTAGCTTGCAAGCCCGTAATCAATAAGTCCTTACCAGTGAAGCTGGTTAATAAATTCAGGCGTACACGATTATTAAAAACAATGTTAGTGTTTGTGCCCCCAGTATTTGCACCTGTTGCACCCGAAACGCTGAAAATCGCTTCTCCACTTAGTTTGGTTGTGGTCGAGAATTGTTGCGCCTCAAGCTTGGCGGTCTTCGCATCAAGGGCATCAACACGACCACGCAAAGTAGCAAGTTCCGCAGCAAACTCTTCTTGAAGCTTTTGCAAAGTTGCAAGGTCTTCTTTGCTAACCTTGTCAGCTAGTCCAGCAGAAATGATCTCGTTGATTTTGTCGAGACAGGCATTTAAGCCAGCCGCAAACTCATAGCGTGAGGTTGCTTGTTTGCCGCGAAATGTGCGATCGGGATATCCTGCAATACAACCGTAGCGCTCAACGAGAGACTGCAAAGCTGTAAAAGCCCAATCAGTGGGACGCACATCAGATAGCTGCGAAACAGATGTGACATTCTGAGCAGTTGTATTAGTACTGATAGTGTCACGGCGAATTTCGGCACTCAACTGAGACACTTCAGAACTAGGAGCTTTATTGCTACTAGAAGTTGATGGAGTTACATTTTCTGCGAGAACAAGAGTTTTTGAATCAACAGCAGTTTTTGTTTCAGTTTTTGTTTCGGCAGAGACAGCGATCGCACCATAAGATAGCTGCAAACCAGACAAAATTAGACCAATCTTGGCAATAGAGTAAATTTTCTTCATTTGATATTCCTCACACAGTAATTTTTAGGTTGTTATTTAGATTTTTTAGTTATGCCTTCTTGATCTTCAAACCATCAAGATAGGCTTGTGGATTCTCTGGATCGAACTTTGTGCCATCGAAGAATTCTTCAATACCGCGAGAAGTACTAGTCGGAATGTCGGCAGCAGGAATACCAGCTTCTTTTGCCGCCTCACGCCAAAGATCCTCACGATTCACTTTTTTGATCCAATCCTTAGCTGTAGCTAGAGAATCCTTTGGCAAAAATCCCCAACGCACGCTTTCGGTAATGAACCAGAGATCATGACTTTGATATGGATAGGAAACATTCCCTTTCGAGTCTTTCCAATAGAGTGGAGCCATGCTCTTGTCATTGATGATGCGACCATCACCCATGTCATACTTGCCCATCATCGTGTCTTCAAGAATTTCAGGATCGACACCAAAATAATTTTTGACGGAAACAATCTGCACTAATTCTTTGCGATTATCGAAGTTGTCACACCATTGCTGAGCTTCCATAATCGCCTTTAGGATAGCCTTTGTCGCTTTAGGATACTTATCCACCCAATCAGCTCGCATTGCTAGATATTCCTCAGGATGTCCTTTCCAAATTTCCGCAGTCAGCGCAGGAATAAAGCCTATCTTCTCTTTAACGATGCGATAGGGCCAAGGGTCTCCTGTGCTGAAGGCATCCATCGAACCAGTTTTCATGTTTGCCACAGTTTGAGCGGCAGGCACAGTCAACAGTTCAATGTCAGCATCAGGATCGACTCCATTAGCGGCTAACCAATAACGAATCCAAAATTCTTGATTAGATTTTGGGAAGGTGTAAGCAGCCTTAAATCTAGTGCCATCAGACTTCATTTTGTCGAATAAAGCTTTTGCCTTATCTGCTTTTAGCGTCAAGCCTTTGTCTTTGTGCTTATCCGCGATCGCGATCGCATTTCCCTGTGTATTCAATTGCAGCAATACATACATGGGTATTTTGAGATTGTCAGTAATGATGCCCTCCGAAATCAGATAAGGCATGGGCATTTGCCACTGACCGCCATCGATACCACCTGCGGAAGAGCCAATTTTGGCATTATCTCTAGCTGCGCCCCAGTTGGCTTGCTTGGAGATATCGACATCAGTCATTCCATACTTAGCAAAAAAGCCTTTTTCTTTAGCAATAATCAAAGGGGCGGCTTCAATAATTGGCAAATATCCAAGTCTCACTTTTGTAATCTCTGGGACTTGCTCAGTGGGAATACTGATTTTGGTAGCCTGTGCCGAAGTAATAGTTGGGGTGTCTTCGGGGGGATTACCAAGACAGCCTTTGAGCAAAACTGAGCTGAGAGCGGTTGCTCCTGCTGTGGCGATAAAGCGCCGCCGTGAAATGTTGTGCTTGAAATCAGACATAATTTCGTTCCTTTAATTGACGTTAGAAAAAGTGATTAAATTTTTAAGGTGTTATTTAAGTCAGCGCAAAGCCAAGCTGCGATCGCCCTTAGTTAAATTGCAGCTTGCAAATTTAAAGGCAATCTCAACTCACCCAGATTTAGAGGCTAAGTTATGAGAAGACTTAGCGAAAAAACTTGAGAACGATTGATTCGTTGCTATTGATATCTTAGAGTTAAACCTTAATAGAGTAAAGTCTATTATTTTTATACAATACATAGTATTTTATCTATATATTGAGCTGACTATAGTTAGGACAAAATCTACCTAAGTCCTGCTGCCAAAGGATAGATCAGGGTTTGATGTCATCACCTTACTTGCAGATTTCTGACAGGTAATTCTCAAATAGAGAAGGTTGCAAGAAATAAGAGCGACTCTATTTTTGCTATACAATTGCCATAGCAACAACACATGAATTAAGTATGGATACAGCAAGTCTCAATGCTCTGCTCAATAGTGGCGCGATCTTGCCAGAACTAATCGTCATTGGGACATTGGTACTCGTATTGATCGTCGATCTGATTGCTTCAGGTCGAAAATCGGCAAATGTTCTACCCTACATTGCGATCGCAGGTTTAGCGGTTTCCACAGGCGCTTTGATCTGGCAATGGACGGGCTTAGAAAACCCGATCGCCTTCCTTGGCAGTTTTAATAGTGACAAACTCAGCATTATTTTTCGCGGCATTATTGCCCTATCGGCTCTCTTAACGATCCTCGTCTCAGTACGTTATTTGGAGCAGTCGGGTGTAGTGGTGGGTGAATATCTGGTGATTTTGCTCAGTGCCACCTTGGGCGGAATGTTCCTCACTGGTGCTGACGAGATGGTGATGGTATTTGTCTCCCTAGAAACCTTGAGTATTTCGTCATACTTACTTTCTGGTTATACCAAACGCGATCCCCGCTCTAATGAAGCCGCACTTAAATATTTATTAGTCGGTGCAGCTAGCTCCGCGATTTTCCTCTATGGCATGTCTTTGCTATACGGACTATCGGGCGGCGAAACTTCTCTAGCTGCGATCGCATCGAAGATCACCGTGAGCAATACTGCTCTAATCATTTCAATGGTGTTTGTAATTGCGGGAGTTTCCTTCAAGCTCTCGGCAGTACCTTTCCACCAATGGACACCTGATGTATATGAAGGCTCACCAACTCCTGTAGTTGCCTTTTTGTCGATTGGCTCGAAAGTTGCAGGTTTTGGACTTGCTCTCAGATTTTTAATTACCGTTTTCCCTCTTGCTTCTCTGCAATGGCATTACGTGTTTGTGGTATTGACAGTTCTAAGCATGGTTTTGGGCAACGTCGTTGCGATCGCGCAAACCAGTATGAAGCGGATGCTTGCTTATTCATCCATCGGTCAAGCAGGATTTGTGATGCTCGGCATGGCGATCGACTCCGAAGCAGGCTATGCCAGCATGATCTTTTACTTGATCTTGTATCTATTCATGAACATGGGTGCTTTTGCCTGTGTGATTCTGTTTGCTTCTCGCACGGGAACCGACCAAATCAGCGAATACAGTGGTCTCTACCAAAAAGACCCTCTACTCACCTTGGCACTGAGTGTTTGCTTACTCTCCCTTGGGGGGATTCCGCCTCTGGCAGGTTTCTTCGGTAAGCTCTACATTTTCTGGGCTGGTTGGCAAGCTCAAGCTTATGGCTTGGTATTGTTAGCTCTAGTCATGAGTGTAGTTTCTCTCTATTACTACATCCGCGTCGTCAAGATGATGGTGGTCAAAGAGCCTCAAGAAATGTCTGAGTCGATTCGCAATTATCCTGAGATCTCATGGACTCAGGTTGGTATGAAGCCTTTACAGGCAGCGCTCGTATTTACACTAATATTTACTGCGATCGCAGGTATTGCTTCTAACCCTCTATTCTCACTTTCCAATCAAGCTGTAAAAGAAACTAAGTTTCTCCAAGCTAAAGCACCGAATGCAAAATCAGTGGCAGTGCTAACAACAACTGCACAATAAATCTAAAGCTGGGGCGCTTTGCGCCCTTTTTTTAGCGAATTTTAGCATCTCTTAATTAGCTGTATTTTTTGTCACTTACAACAAACTTTGGCTAATACATTGTTAGATCAACCTAAATTTACATTGCAGGGAAACACAGGTTGAATTTTCGTTAACATGAGAGTTAAACCATAAAATTAATAGTCAAACTGTGTAATAGAACAATGAAACTAAGTTTAATTGGCTCATACATGATCTCGTTGGGTTCTTTGCTCCTGCTTTTGGGAGTATTTGGAGTTGTCAATGATAGTATTGGCTTATTTGGTTTATGTATCTGTGTAATTGGTAATGTTTTTTGTTGGGTTATTCCTCGATTTCAGGGTGAATTGAAAACTCCAACCTGCAAGGAGCCAAAATAATGTCTGGAGAATTACTAGATAAAGTCAAGCATTCTCTTGAATCTCTCCTATCTGACTGCTTATGGGCTGATAGTTTTGAATTGTATGAAACTCGTGACTTCTGGAATAACTATGATGAGAATGATTTTATAAGTGCTTATAACGAGGCTGCACAGTATTATCGTGAAGCAATTACCTACATATCAGAAAATCTTGGTTTTAACGGAACTATAGTCAAGCGTGGAGACGATACTTTCCCAATCTGGTTGCCAGTCAATGAAGCTTGTTTATGGTACTTAGAAGATCGAACGTTTGTTTTGTATTGGGAGCATATGGACAAAGAGATGCCTGTTATTGTTCATTTATATGCATTTGACCCAAAACAACCATCTCATCGATTACTTGATAATTACAATGGTATTTGGGAGCATTTTTGAGAACTATAACTTCTACTATTACTCTCAATCTATGAGGTTATAAATGGCTGAACACTTCTCCTTTACAAAACATCTACGAACAATCGTCAAACCAGTTCTTGCCGCTAAAGGATTTACGACAAAGAATACAAAATTTACTCGACCACGCGATACTTACGCTGAATTAATCTATGTTCAACGCTCAATGTGGAATCATCTTAGTCCACCATACAAGTTTTATCTCAACCTTCAGTTGATATCAGATAGCATACCCATACACAGTGGTGGAGGAAGGTTTGATCGTCCCACTAATTTAGCTTTCCCAGCACACTACCAAACATTTTTTTCTAACGAACTCACTAACGAAGAGCGGAATAGGCTTATGAAGTCTTTCACTTTCGAGGAAAAATCCGAAATTGAGGATTACAACTCATCCCGTCGTTGGGAATACAGTACAGAAGATGAATTGATTAGCCAACTCCACCTCTTACGAAACACTTTGGAAATGTGTGCCGATAAAATATTCGATGCCTTGGGTAGGTCGTATGATTCAGATCCTAACAACTTCGGCAACAACTGTTGGAACATTGTTAATTCTCAATACTTCAGTTTATTGCCTCCCGAATCTCGGTGGACAATAGACTGAAATGCTTATTATGTCCAGATTACCTGATTTTATTCTAGAGAAGTCACAAGAACAGCAGTATCAAGAATGGTTAAAAAAGAACAGTCAGAAGCGATCATTAGGGTGCGATCACATAGAGAACAGGTAAAAAAAGAACTTTTACTTACTTCATGAAAATATACTTTTTACTTAGCGATCGAATTAGATAAAAATCATAGTTGATTTACCAAAAGCTATAATCAGTAGTGACTTACGAAACAGATTATGCTTCTGCCCACAAATACAGCGATCGCCGAAGAAAAATTGACAAAATATCTCTTGGTGCTTTTGCCCAAAGATGACAAATCACAATTTCTTCAGAAAGCTGGTTACACATTAGAAAATTGGCAGCAGTTAGAAATTGACCTGAGAGCGCAAATTTTGACCCAGCCTGCCAAGTTTGTAGAAACAACGATCTACGGGACTAAGTATAGAATTGATGCAACCCTAAAAGGAGTTAACGGAGTAGAAATTGAAGTTACTACTATCTGGATGTTAGCAAATCAACAGGCAAAGTTTGTTACCTTAGTTCCTAAACGTTAAAGCGATCGCGAGTAAATACATGAAACCTAAATTTCCTTTATTCTCTGAAGTTGTCTTGCTGCAAGATATACCCACGTATAACCTCAAACGTGGTTCAGTTGCTACGGTTGTAGAACATTATCCCATGACTGAATTGGCGCAAGATGGTTATAGTCTTGAAGGGTTTAATATTCCAAATGTGACAGTCGAAGTTGCCGAATCACAAATTATCTCTGTCGAACAATGGCAAAAAGAGATGGAAATACTAGAAAAACTGCATCGATTGAGCGTAGTAAAACTAGTTCATTTAGAGTCGTACATTGAGAAACTATTAAACGGCTACAGTCCCGAAGAAATTTTGGAAGAACTACCAAGCTTAAACCTAGAAAAATCTATTTAGCTGAAAATACTCTTATGGCTGTCACCCTTCCTATTTCTAAAACTATTTTAGCGATCGCATATACACATAATGCTTTGGAGGATCGGAATGAGAGCTAAAGTTCTACCTTATTTTTTTGCGATCGCGGTTTTATCAGGCTTATTTACACAAGAAATATTG
Source organism: Pseudanabaena sp. BC1403 (assembly GCF_002914585.1). Taxonomy (NCBI): domain Bacteria; kingdom Bacillati; phylum Cyanobacteriota; class Cyanophyceae; order Pseudanabaenales; family Pseudanabaenaceae; genus Pseudanabaena; species Pseudanabaena sp. BC1403. The sequence goes on along the minus strand of NZ_PDDM01000018.1, from coordinate 14,514 downwards.
AGTGCTCCGCTAAAGAATAATTGCACATTGAAAGAAACCAATGGCGTTAAACAGGCAAAGCTGTCTGGAGATGTGAGTGGAAAGCTCACATGGAATGCTTGTACCAGTATCATCCAAGTTTTTGTTTTCGAGTTCCCCACTAAGCGAGGTGTTCTATTGACACATGCGGAAGCACTCACTAAAGCAGCAAGTCTTGTACGAGAGTGGAGGAAAGAGACACAGACAGGATTAGATCCTTTTCGTGAATTTCCTGAAGCTCTCGAAAAAAGAGCAATCCAGAAAAAGCGTTATGTCTTCGGTGAGAATATTCCATTTAGTGACTTGCGGGGCTGGGCAGGAACATCAGTTAGCATGAGTTCGTCTTCCCAAACAACCCAACTTACTATTCGGTATTGGGTTAATCCCTAATGGTTTTCCAGTTTTGCAGAAAGTTAGTTGGAATTGGATAAATGATAAAAAATCTTGGAATCGCTTTAATTATAGGATTTTCATCAATTAGTTGTCTTCCTGCTTTGGCAAGCACAAAGACTAATTTAGAATTGCCAAAATCTGAAACTGTTATTAACGAAGATATTGACAACAACGGAAAACCCGATCGCATTGTTGCTAGCTATTTTATTCGTCCAGTTTTAGTTCCCAAATATGACTCAAACGCTTGTCAGACATTATCAGGAAAGTTTGTGAGATATACCTTGTATGCTGATGGACAGCAAACAGGCAAGGTCATTCTTGAACAGTCCTATGGAACTAGTCTGGCTAGTTACTGGATTCATAAATTAACTTTGGATAAAGATCTAGATGGCGATGGGCGAAAAGAACTATTGTTTTACATGGGTGATGACACCAGTCAAGAGAGTATGTATCTCTTTGTCAAGCCAGATGGAGTAAAGACAGTTTATCTCGGAGTTACGGATTTACCTGGAGCAAGTCTCAACGAAAATTTTGATTTGCAGTTTTTCAGAGGAGAAGTAGTTGCACAATGGAATCGAGTAGAACAGTTATGGAAGAGTCAAAATAAACGGTACGTATGGACGTTAGGCGATTGTGTCGAAATTCGGGAACGTCCAGATGCGCGATCAAATATTGTCAGTATGATTTCAAAGCATGAGGTTCTTACTGTTTTTCAGGCGCAAACAGATAGTGGCTGGATTGGGGTAGAGTTTCCATATGGAAAGAAAGGATGGATTAAAACTAAAAATATTAGTTTTACTTCGCCAGTAAGTATGATTCGCTTTGATAAACCATAGAATGCTTAATGCGCAGCAATTTTATCGATCGCAGTTTTTACCGCGTTTACCAGTAGCTCTGGCTGGTCTACCCATACAAAATGACCACTTTGACTTGCCTCAACTTGCTGACAATCTGTGGATAATTGGCTTAGCTCTAGATGCATTTTATCTCGTAACTGATTAATGCTTCGCAGAGGAATAAATGCAGTCCAAAATGCAGGCTTAAAGAAGGAGGCGGCTTTAATGCTAACTATAGGTAATGAGCCAAAATGTTTAGCGACACTCACTTGCGCTGAACTTTTGTCTAGATTGATGATCTCTCGGCTCATCGTTATCCAATGTTTGGGAAGACAAAAAGAATGCTTCACGCGATCGCGAGATTCTTCAGAAAAATTCCGTAACTCTGGCTTGATTAATTCAAATACTCTACATGTTCTCAATAATCGAATAACCCCAAATGCTGAGCCAAAGATAGACATCACAAAGCCTGACAGAAAAAACAACTTGAGTGCCTTTAATTGGAGCGGCATATTTAGCATCCCGATCTCATGCAGTCCATCGGTGAGGACTAAGCCCGAAACTTTTTGAGGAAACAAGTGTGCATATAGTCGGACATTGTAACTACCAAAGGAATCGCCTACCAAGATGTAAGGTGGCTCAATTTTGGCTTGAGTTAGCAATAGGTCTAGTTCCTTGACAATTTGCCCGCTGGTGCGAGGATGTGGGCTATGGTCGCTCCATCCATATCCTGCGCGATCGCAAATACATACTCGTCCTAGTTTGGCTAATTCCTCTATCAACAGATAGCCTTCTACGCCACCTAAGCTATGGTCTAGCACGATTGTTGGTTTGGCTTCTCCTAGAGTATAAAGATGCAGCCGATATCCACCGACATCAATCAGCTGACCAATAGGCGATCGCCTATTTTCTATGTAGCTAGCGATCGCTTGATAAAGTGTCGTAAAAATCAGCAGAACAACTTGAATTGCGATCGGCATTTCACATTTTAAAAAGAAATAATATTATCTAAACAACCAAAGCTTTAATATTTGCTTGAAGATCTGGCGCTATTTTTTGCCAACTTCTGGCAACATTAAAGTTCATATTGATTTTAGCGATCTCTAGTAATGAGTCATCAATTGAATAAGTCTTTTCCTCTCGCAACCAAATGAGAATGTCTGCCAAATGCCAAATTGAAGGTGTTCCCTCATAAACTGGCAAAGGAGATTTGGATTGATCTTTGACAAGGAGGTTTCTGATGTTTTGACGAGAACATCCAAGGATTTTTGCTGCATCCGTCAAACCGACAAAATCTGGTGTTGCTTCAATTAAATTCGCTTGGGGAATTACATTTTTTACATCAGTAATAGCACTAGAAACAGCCGCATAAGCTGACGAAGCTTCGCGAATGAAATCGAGTGCTATGTATCCTTTCGCTCCAATTCCAATTAAGGCATCATCACACCCATTTTCATATAGTTGCTCAACATACTCGTTAGGGTCAACATGTGAATTTTGAAGATTAAACTTTAAAGTGAATTCATACTCGCTCATTACTCATTCCTCTTCTACGCAAAAATCATCTGCGTTGTTATGCTTTGTACAGTTATCTACAACTCGACGAATTTGCTTCGCATGATTACTAGCATTTTTGGGAGTGCTCCAAATACTCGTTATACAAAAAATTCCACACCTACATTCTTTGTCATTGTAAGGACAATAGATCTTGCCCCAAGCATGAGCGCCACCAACATCAACGCGCCATCCATTTTGTTCGGCATATCTCAAGGCTGCCTCAATTTCTGACTTTGAGTGAGATCGTCTTGTCATAAAAACTTTTATTTGTACAGGCTACCCCCTAAGCAGGTAGTTGTCAAGTGACAACTAGGTTTAGAAATTAAAGCTGGCAAAGTGAATAGTAACGTACCGATCTCTAAACCAACTGCGATCGCTTATCTTCTAAGTAGCTAGCGATCGCTTGATAAATTGTCGTAAAAATTAGCAGAATAACTTGAATTGCGATTAAAGATATTTCTGTAGACTAATGGGCAGTTAAATGGCAATTTTATCAGTTTGAGATGTAGAAGCTTTATGAAGCATATGGCTTACTTCCTGAGGTAAATATGGAGGATTTCTCAAGTGAATGACTGCATGACAATTCGGGCAAACAGGGAGCAAATCGGAGATTGGATCTACTGTGTAATTTTCACCAATCTCACTTATTGGCTTGAGGTGATGTACATGAATAAGATTTTCAGCTATAGCTCCGTAAACATCACTGAGTTTCACATGACATACTTGGCAGATATAACCGTAATGTGACAAGCAAGCGTATCGTGCGTTTTTATCTCTTTCATATTTATTTACTATAATTTTTTGTGCAGTACCTTCCTGATATACAACTCCGCTAGGTAGCTCTTCTGGTAATTGAGCTTCATGAAGTACTAGCTTATAAGTTTTTAGAGAGGATATTCGTTTTGGTATGTTGATTCTTTTAGCAACAGAGATTTCAGGGATATTCAGATCATCCTCGTTATTAAAAATGACATAACCCGATTTATCCCAGAGAGCACAAGGATAATTTTGAACTAAACCGTAGAAATTCCCCCAATCACTATAGCGAGATTGAACAACATTTAATCCAAATTCCTTACTTAATTCATCTGCTTTTTTGCGATTCATAGTTGATTGAAAGCTTAATTAAACGTCTATGAAATTACTTGTCTATATCTCACAATAAAGAGAGAGCGATCGCCCTCTCTTTATTGCTTAGTATGTAGGTTAGAAACTATTTAACAAAAAATAGTAGCGTACCGATCGCTAAAAAGATGATTGACAAAACCAAACCCCAAAAGGCAGGATGACTGGAAACTTTGTTGCCATTTTTGGTAGATAGAAGTTCTAAATCCATCCAAGACGCAACACCGCGACGGAACCAACCTTTTGCTGTGGTTTCTGTTCCGATCAAGCCTTCTACACGCTTCATGCCAAAGAAGAAATTCCCCAAAGGGCCCCAACGCGAAGCATAGAGCAGATACATCATGCCAGTTTTGTCCTGTAACTTCAGATCAGAACCAAACACATAACCCGCATCACCACGACCAATCAGAGTTCCTTCCAATTGCACAGGTTGACCGCGCAAAGGGCTAGCGTAGGCATCAGACATGAGGGTAATCACATCATTCGTAGGCGCATTCTTGGAACTTGGAAACATGACCGATCGCTTAAAGATCATCACCGCTCCAAGTAACAATAGAGGAATTGCCACAAATGCTCTCAGCCCGCCAATACTTGTGTATGTAGCAGCACCGATCGCTAAACCAACTGCGATCGCAATAAACTCTGCTCCATAGAGCAAGACATCTTGATAGAACGTGCCATAAAGACGCTTTTTGTCGAGGCGTTTACCTTCGGCAACTACATGACCCATATCAAATTCCATCGCTAGTCCCAGTTGCTCAGCATAGTTACTGAGAGCACGGACTCGCTTACCCGTCAGCGGATGCGTCGAATTTAACTCCATCCACCATGCCCAAGGATTAAATAAATCCCAGAGAAATAGGCGACCAACTTTTTCTGGAGAAGAAGAAATTTGATAGGCAGTACCAGTAGAAGCAGCAGCTTTAGCATCGTAAATACCCAGAGCGCGAGTACCTTGCATCAAACGGCTTGGTTCTTTAGACTTCTCGGTTTCTTGGACAATGCCATAGGCAATTTTAACCAGAGCGCGAGATAGAGCATTAGGATTACCAGTCTGCTCTGCGGCAAAATGGTCAGCGAAATATTCTCTAGTGCGTGATAGGTAAAGCACCATATATGTACCAATGATGTAAAACGCATAGGCGATAAATGCAGTAACCATCGCTGCATTTTCAGCACGTTCATCATTAATTCTTTTACCGAGTTCACGGATAGTGACATAGAGCAAATAGGTAATCTGCACCAATGTCGAAGCCACAGTCATCACCGCAAAATCCCAATGGACAATATGACCCAGTTCATGGGCATAAACCGTAGCAGCTTCATCATCGTCAAGATACTTAAACAAACCCGCACTAACTACTAGACGAGCGCTATCTGGCAAAGCACCATAGGTAAAAGCAGTTGGATTATTATCATCAATAATGCCGAGGCGAGGCTGCTTCAGCTTCTTAAGACTACAGATGCGCTGAATCACACGAGCCGATTCAGGACTGAGTCGCTCGATTTCTGCGATTTCTACCCAGCGAGTGTGATAGAGCCAGCCTTGAGTCAAGTCCATGATCCAAGGCGACACAAAGAAAATAATCGCATTCACCACAATCGTGACTAGGACTGCAACGCCAAATCCAAGAATAGGGTTGGGACTATTGACGATAAAAATGGTGGCGGTAACTAGTGAAAATACGATCCCCACAAGTAAGGCGATTGTAACACTAGAGGCTAGCGCAAGGTTACCTGCGATTTTAGCTGTGGCAAGACTTGCGCCAACTTGAGCAGCCCGTCCTGCTTTTTGTGGAAGTTCTGATTCTGGTGTGGACATAAAATCCTCTATCAATTTTATTGAGACTTAGTTTGAGCCTTAGTTTGAGTATTAGTCCCGTATCATGATGTTTTTGTTGCAAGCCGCCCCAATCAACATCGACATAATTCAATACAAATTATGATATAGAGATCGCCATAATCATGATTTTACGTAAAGATTAAATTTCATCTGTCCGTAATAACAATTCTCAAAATGAGAATTGTTATTACGGACAGATGGGGATAACTTAAAAACTTCCGATCTTCAGACTATAATTTAATTTACAAAACAAGTAGGAATCAACATCTACGCAAGGACATCACAATTATGGGAATGACACTCACCGAAAAGATTTTGGCAAAAGCGTCGGGCAAAAATCACGTTAGCCCAGGCGAAAATATTTGGGTGAATGCTGACCTGCTAATGACCCATGATGTCTGCGGCCCTGGCACGATCGGCGTATTTAAGCGTGAATTTGGTCAAGATGCCAAGGTGTGGGACAAAGAAAAATTAGTATTGATCCCCGATCACTATATTTTTACCAAAGATACAAGAGCTAACCGCAATATTGATATTTTGAGAGAATTTGCCAAAGAGCAAGACATTAAGTATTTCTACGACATTACCGATCTTTCGGACTTTAAAGCGAATCCTGACTATAAAGGTGTTTGCCATATTGCCCTTGCGCAAGAAGGTCACACGCGACCAGGTGAAGTACTATTTGGCACTGATTCCCATACTTGTAATGCGGGAGCATTTGGACAATTTGCCACAGGCATCGGTAATACCGATGCTGCCTTTGTTTTGGGAACGGGCAAATTATTGCTAAAGGTTCCTGCCTCGATGAAGTTTGTATTTGATGGAGAAATGCCGCCTTATTTGTTGGCTAAGGATTTGATTTTGCAAGTAATTGGCGATATCGGCGTTAGTGGCGCAAATTATCGCGCTTTGCAGATTGAAGGCGAAGCGATCGCCAAAATGACGATGGAAGAGCGGATGACGATCTGCAATATGGCGATCGAGGCTGGCGGTAAAAATGCCGTAATTGCACCAGATCAGACGACTTTCGACTATGTGCGATCGCGCACCGCTAAGCCCTTTGAGTCGCTCTACGCCGATGCTGATGCTGAGTACTATTACGTCAAGCATTACGATGTCTCCAAATTAGAACCCGTAGTGGCAAAGCCTCACTCTCCTGACAATCGCGCTCTTGTTCGCGAAGTACAAGATGTGAAGATCGATCGCGTTTATATCGGCTCCTGTACTGGTGGTAAAACTGAAGACTTCTATCACGCCGCTCAATTGATCAAAGGTCAACAGGTCAAGGTTCCTACTTACCTTGTACCAGCAACACAGAAGGTTTACAATGATCTATTCAGCTTGAAGATTGATGGCTTGACACTTTCAGAAATCTTCTTGCAAGCAGGTTGCATTGAACCAGCTTCACCATCCTGTGCTGGCTGCTTGGGTGGGCCACAAGATACTTTTGGACGTGTCAATGAGGCAGAGGTTTGTGTCTCGACGACAAACCGTAATTTCCCTGGTCGGATGGGTAATAAGCAAGCGCAAATTTATCTTGCTTCACCCTATACGGCAGCGGCTTCTGCTTTGACAGGACATATCACCGATCCGCGTGATTTCATGTAATACCAATTCTCAACTAGATAGGATGGGCGGCGCTTCGCGCCGCCTATCCTATCCCTAAAATGTCAACGTCATTTTGACAACTGGTATAGTTTTTTGCCTTAAGCAATGAGTCGGCATTAAGAATGCGTTCAGGTAGTACAAGTATTAATAGTTTGGTCAAGACAAAAGTTATCGAATGCTATGGTTTCCAGGGATATGAAGTTATTCGTCAACCTCATACCCAGCAGCTACCATTTGATTTAAATGGGTATAGCCCAGATTTATTGGTGAAGATGTCGGAGAATCAAGGCTTTATCGTTGAGGTTCAAGATGTCGCTACAAATTTACCGATCGCCCATTATCGAGAGATTGCCAAAAATGTTGCTGAGCATAGTGGCTGGCGATTTTTGCTGATAACTGGAGAAGATGCAACGCCGATCGCTGAAGAAGATATTGAGGATCATAAACTTACGCGATCGCAAATCTTGCATCGCAAAGAACGGATCGCCAAATTAATCTCGATTGGAGAACATGAGGCTGCCTTTCTATCGCTTTGGATATTTGCCGAGATCTTGATGCGAAGACATGCAAGACATACATTAATTCCTATTGATCGCTTACCAACGATTTTGATGATCCATCATCTTCACGATCAATTAGGTATTTCTAATCATCAGTTTGAAACTGTGATCGCTTTAAACGAGATTAGAAATCGCGTCGCTCATGGATTTCCTGTGAAGTCGATAAATCTCAATGATGCGATCGAAAGACTCCTAAATTTAGTTGATGAATTTATCTCCATGCAAACATAACCGAGATTCGTAGGGGCAATTCATGAATTGCCCCTACGAATCTCGGTTAATGCGTAAGTCCTAATAAATAAAAGGGCGTGCTTTGCACGCCCTTTTATTTATGCGTTAGCTAGTCCTTGCTGACGTGCCACTGCATGGACTGCGGCAGCAACTGCATGGGAAACGCGGGGATCAAATACAGAAGGAATAATAAAATCAGGAGCAAGATCGCTACTGCTGACTAAAGAAGCGATCGCTTGAGCTGCCCCTAAATTCATTTGGGTAGTGATTTGGGTAACCCTTGCATCAAGTGCACCACGAAAAATCCCTGGAAACGCTAATACATTATTAATTTGGTTTGCATAGTCACTTCGACCTGTGGCGATTACTGCAACATCGTTTTCCACTAGTTCAGGCTGAATTTCGGGATTAGGATTTGCCATAGCAAAGACGATCGGTGCAGGAGCCATACTTCTGACCATCTCAGGCGTAAGTGCGCCCTTTACACTTAAACCGACAAACATATCAGCACCTTTGATCACCTCTGCGAGAGAACCAGAGCGATCGCTAGCAAATTCTAGTTTTTCAGCAGTGAGATCAGGGCGATCCTTGCTGATACAACCTCTAGAGTCACACATCTCGATTCGCTTCACACCTGCTTCACGCAGGAGACGAGCTACAGCGATACCTGAGGCTCCAGCTCCATTCATCACAATTCGCACTGTGTCGATAGGTTTGTTGACAACCTTGAGAGCGTTGAGTGTGGCAGCAACTACCACGATCGCTGTGCCATGTTGGTCATCATGATAAACAGGAATATCTAATTCGGCTTTGAGTCGTCTTTCAATTTCAAAGCAACGTGGGGCGCTAATATCCTCAAGGTTTATACCACCGAATGCAGGAGAAATGCGTTTTACGGTTTCCACGATTTCATCGACATCTTTAGTATTCAAACAAATTGGGAATGCATCTAGTCCCGCAAATTGTTTAAAGAGCATTGCTTTACCTTCCATGACAGGCATAGCAGCTTCAGGACCAATATCGCCTAGTCCCAATACAGCCGTACCATCGGTAACTACCGCGATCGTGTTGCATTTGATCGTGTAGTCATAAACTTTGCGCTTGTCTTCCGCGATCGCCATGCATACGCGCCCTACACCAGGGGTATAAACCATCGCGAGGTCATCTTGTCCTTTGACAGCAACTTTGGCTTCTAGATGAATTTTGCCACCTTTATGAATTTGGAAAGTGCGATCGTAAACATCAAGAACACGAATTTCGGGGACTGCCTTCACGACGGCAATCAATTTGTCCATATGCTCGGCGCTATAAGCATTTACCGTAATATCGCGCACTGAAATTTTGCGAGTCTGTTGGATGAGGTCAATCTGTCCGAGATTCCCTCCCGCTTCAGCTAGAACGCCAATGACTGAAGATAGCATTCCTGCGCGGTTGAGGAGTTGCACGCGGATGGTTAAGCTAAAGCTAGGATTAGGTGTTAGTTGTTGCATCGTGAAGAGTTATTAATTGCATAGAGTCAGGCAAAGCTCGACTCTATGCAATGTTACCTGATTGTTTGTTTGTGTTGCGTTACAAATCACACATCCATAAAGAAATTGGGGTTAAGCACCACTTTCTTTACGCTAAATATTTATCACCGCTCCCGTGATACCAAAACACAAAGTGGCACAGCCATTTTGTGTTTTTAAAACCCTTACAGGGTTTGGGTTTTAATTCACAGACGTGTTGTCACACTTTTGTGAATTAGTATGATGTAGCAGTGATAAATGTTTTAATTGAATAAATATTCGATCGCACAAACTCGGCACATACTCCAACGGGATATTTCACCAGTGAGGGCAGGGCGATCGCATCGAGGACATTTGGGCATTTGATGAGTTCTTAACTTCATTACATCTTGCCAACGTTGGAATGCTTCATTGGCAGTTTCAGGGGCTTTAGGAGTTTCTAATTTAATTTTAAGGTTTGGCTTCAGTTTACGATTAGTTACTAATTCATTCGCGATCGCAGGAGGTAAATAACTCGGATGATCTTCAGCGACAACCTTTTGTTCTTTTAAGGTTTGTTGTTGGGTAGCCCATTTTGCAGTCGAGAAATGAATATCGGCGATCGCTAAAGTCCCAGCACCGCCAAACAGCGCATTCACCTTCGCCAAAATCCTGACGCGCTCAAAGGTCAGAGCCTGCGACCAAACTGAATTCGATACAGCGACCTGTAGAGCTTTTTGATACACCCCAATTGGGCAAGTTTGTTTTGCCACCGACTCACCGACAATCTCCGCCCATTTTTCGACAATCAGTAAATATTGACAGCGTTGCTGCCAACTAGTACGCGACTGAATGCCGTTCAAAATATTTGGTAATCCTGTTAAGGACATTGTCGTAAACCAAACATAACTTTGCTTAAGATTAGCATTTTTATGGCTGTCTCCATTTAAGTCACATCGCAAAGCGCAGTAACTCGAACTAATAAATTTTTATAATTAGAATTACCAGCAAGAAGTGTCATCACCTGTTTATACCAATTCACAAAAGTGTTGCTACACTTTCGTGAATTGGTATAAACCAAACCCTGTAAAGGTTTTAAAAACACAAAATGGCTACGCCTTTTTGTGTTTTGGTATTATTTGTTTTCAGATGTACCTCCTTTAATTTCCAGATTGGGAAGAAAAAAACTAGAAATCTGATTCACTCTGCTTTCCAAGGGCAGGGTTATGGCAGGATAAATTTTAGACTGGAAATCACCTTATTTTCTGAAAACAGCGATAATATTTACAGTTGATTTTGAGTGAGAATTTTCTATGTTTGGAAGTTTATTTCAATCCCGATCGCCAAATCAAGATCGTATTCCTAAAGGACAAAGGCTAACCAATGGCTTCCCCATCATGACCTATGGAGATACTCCCCAAATCAAGCGTCAAGATTGGCAATTTCGCGTATGGGGATTAGCGACAGAGAAAACATTCTCATGGGATGACTTCATGTCAATGCCGCAAACAGAATTTACAATTGACTTTCATTGTGTAACCACATGGTCAAAGCTCGATGTGAAATGGAAGGGTGTCAAGGTTACGGATTTCTTAAAATATATTGAAGTCGATCCTCAAGCTGTACATTTAATGGAACATTGCTATGGTGGATATACGACAAATATTGCCATGGAAGATTTTGCGAGAGAAGAGAATTTCTTCGCCCATACGCTTTTTGATGAGCCTTTGCCGATTGATAATGGTGGTCCCATGCGACTAGTAGTTCCCCATCTATATGCTTGGAAAAGCGCTAAATGGCTAAATGGGCTTGAGTTCCTCGACAAAATGCAACTCGGTTTCTGGGAACGGAATGGCTACCACCATCGTGGAGAACCATTTGCTGAAGAAAGATATAGTTCGCTTTAATTTATAAAAAATGAGAGTTGCGTCGCAACTCTCATTTTTTTATGACTAGTGATCACGATCGCAAATTTTAATGCAAACAGTCACGAAACCTAAAAGGCTCATATCACGTCATATCTTGGAGGAAAACCTGATACTAAGTACGGTTATATGGAAGTGAGGAGCAAGGCAATGTCAGTATTTCATTTTGGTAGATTTGTTATTAAGTTCTACTTTGGTTCGATTGCTGTTTTAGTTTTGGCAAATGCTCTCTCTACACTCTAGCCTCCTCATGACTATGACTATCTTTGATCTCCAAGCTTTTTCCTTTAAGTTTTTTGTGAGCGCGATCGCTGTTTTAAGCCTAGCGAATGCTGCCTATAGCTTCTAAAGTTTCTCCAGAAAATGTCCCAGCATCTTATCTGCTTTTGAGATAGGGTGCTTTTTTGACGTTAGTAATCGCCAAGATTATTGATGGCAGCAAACGCGATCGCATAGTTCATCAAGGTTTGCTTTGGCATAATCTACTGTGACTTGATACATATATTTTTAGCCTAATCCTATGTTAAAGGACAGATTCAGTCTGGGACTTATAATACTGTGGCAGATTATTTTCTGGATTTGCTAAATGCTGAACTGGTAACTTCAGCTTATTGGCAAGATCTCCGATTGTCGGTACTTGGAACAGAGCAATAGCAGGTATGGCTTTTCCGATAATTGTTCGCGATCGCGCTACCCAAGATATCAGGCGACATGCAAATTGTATTTTAGCTTTGGAGAATTGTTGGCGATTTAGCCAATTTTATTTTTAGCTGCTCGTGATGGATATCTGTTATTTTCGATGAGTACTTGTCGCTCTAAAGTACGATCTTCATCATTAAAATCAAGAATTCTTGCTGTGACTTCGCCGATGTCTGTAGTTGAACGAATTATCGCTCCATCTAGTTGAAAATGTTCTCTCCATAAATCTCTGCGAGGATTAAAGAATCTAACAAGTTCTCCATTTTGCCAATTAATTGAGCCTAGATCCGTTCCTTTTTGTAAGTTACAAAATAGGCAAGCATAGCAAAGATTTTCGGCTGTCGAGTCACCGCCATGTTTCACACTAATGATGTGGTCAACTTGGCAAGATGGCGTATTTTCTTCTGCAATCAGGCAATATTCACATGAATAATCTGCACGTTGTGCAACTAAGCGCCGCAACTCAGTCCTAATGTAAGATCGAGGCATTTTCTTTAATTCCAGTGTCGATATACTTGTAGGCTTTAGCTTTAGCGAGTCTGAGGATATGTTCTAATACTAAATATTTCTCTAATTCTCTTTTATCTTCTTTTGTAAGTTCATTGTTTTTAGCACTGTGAACTAAATCTTCTAAACGTTCTTGTGCGGCTTCAGAAAGATGGAAGTCGATTACTCTCTGGGGCGTTGTGCCAGATGCAATGAAGTCAACAATTTCATCGTAAACTTTGATTGTTTTAGTGGCTGTGTTCATAGCTATTTTTTTGATTGTGAGTGTTTGTGCTTTTTTCTTTTTATTAGTTGTCGGGATTGTTTTCTTGTAGCAATCTGATTATATCATCAGGATTTTTGGCAATCATTTGTTGTAATGTTTCAGAACTCATACCTGTAGAAATTTGCGATCGCAATATCGTTAGAGAAGACATTACAGTTTGGGTATTGGGATGATATTGTCCTAGCTTTTGCTTGAGACTTGCTAAGGATCGCAGATAGAGAGGTTTGGCTTCAATGTACTTCCCTAGCGATTCGTAAAGTCCTACTAGACTAAAGATTGAGTGCTTTAGCTAAGCAGAGATGAGTTGCAATTGAGCAAAAATTGGTAATTCAAAGATATTTTGGGTTTGTAGTCGTCTAGAAAAGAATAGGATTTCTAGGTTTTCAATGTTGCCATTTACAGGATTGAGTCTGGCAATAATTTCATCACCAATTTCTTCGGATTCTTGCTCTGCATAGGGTATGCATTGATCGATGTAGAGAATGTCGCCGATTTTGTCGTAGCGGATTGTCATGTTGGATTTCATTGGGAATTACCTCCAGTGATTTTGCGGGCTGTGTAGGCTGTGATAATCCAATGACGTTCAGTTAGATCATCGGTTACGGTAACAGCAATTAAATATCGCCCTGTCCGAATTGTATCAAACCATTTAGAAAACATTAGGGCTGAAGGATCGAAGCTACTTGGACGGACTTGATCGGGATTGTCAAGGGTTGCTGCTAGTTCACTAAGGTAATTGGGAAGGGTTTGCGGATGATTTTGGTTAATGTGCTGTTCGCGCTCTTCGGTAAGCTCAACATTAGCGTTTAGGTAGGGACATAGGAAAAAGCGACTCATAGGATAGAAGGTTTCATATTTAGCAAGAATTCTATAGAAAAACTAGGTTTATTGGCAGTACGGATTTTCTGGAGCCAAGCAAGTGCATTTTGCATTGTCGGATGTTCTATATCAAGTTTTTGTTTGTAAATTTGGATGGCGCGTTGGATGAATTGTAGAGCTTCAGGACAACGTTGTGTATGATAGAGTTGAGCTAAGTTGAATAAGCTGTCAGCGACATTAGGATGTTCTAATCCTAGTTGGAATTCCCTAATTTTGAGTGATCGCAGCAAGAGGGATTCAGCTTTACCGTACTTCCTTTGCAAACAATAAAGTGATCCGAGATTGTTGAGAACAGGAGCAACATAGATATGATCTGCTCCTAGTTCCTGTTCGGAGATTTCGAGCGATCTTAGATAGCGAGTCTCGGCTTCGTCATACTTTCCTTGTACTCGGTAAAGTTCTGCTAGATTATTGAGACTGTTGGCAACATAGAGATTGTTTTCCCCTAGCTGCCTTTCCCTGATTTCAAGTGATCGTAGATAGTGAGATTCAGCTGGGAGCATCTCAGTTTGGCACTGAGTAATTATACTCACAAGAATCAAGCATATCATTGAGATAAGCACAGCGATGCTTCAAAACTT